>JAFWOB010000137.1 GCA_017510065.1 Parasporobacterium sp. | reverse complement strand
GACAGGCAGGCCGAGGATGTGCTACCCGGGAGTTGGGTTGAAAAGGAAATCGATTTGAGGTAAAGTGCAGACAGAATTCTTTATCACATCTTTTTTGCCGGAGTCTGCGGCATTCAACCCGAGTAATAACTTACACTATCAGACAGCATATTTCATGTGGCTATCGCCGCACAAATATGATATAATGCCACACATGATAGACAGATTAGAAAAAAAGATCGGCAAATATGCGGTAAAAAATCTCATATATTATATTCTCGGAGCGTATGTCATAGGGTATGTCCTGTATATGGCAAAGCCGGAATGGTACATGTATATCGTACTGGATCCGTCGCTTGTGATGAAGGGACAGCTGTGGAGGCTGTTTACCTGGGTCTGCAGCGTGCCTCAGGCATTAAGTATCCTGCTCATTTTCATGTTCCTGTTTTATTTTTATATCGGCAGGACTCTGGAAAAGTACCTCGGGGCGTTTAAGTATAACCTGTATATTTTCTCGGGATGGTTTTTTACCACACTCGGTGTGATGCTGTCATACTGGCTTTCGGGAGGTTCCCTGGTAGTCAGTGCCAGTACGTATTACATCAATCTGACTTCCTTCCTGGCATTTGCTGTTCTGTTTCCCGATGCAAAGGTGCTTTTGTTCGCTGTGATCCCGATCAAGATGAAGATCCTTGCCTGGATCGATGGGATCTATCTGGGACTGCAGGTGATCAGCGGTCTGATCATTGCACTGTCTCCTGTTTCAGTAGTAGGGCAGGCACTGCAGCTGTATACCGGGATCCCGGCAAGCGTGACGGATGTTGCGATCATGAGACAATCCAGCTTTTCCCTGATCATAACGATCCTTATTTCTGTTCTGAATTTCCTGATCTTCTTCTTTGTGGTGAACAGGAAAAAATACCGCCAGGAGCAGAGGAAAAAGGAATTCAGCAAAAAGATGGAATCTACTGCCAGGACACAGAGTACACAAGGTGCTTTTGGTGCCTTCCGGCAGAATGCTGAGGGAGAACTAAAAAGCACGGAAAAGACCTACCGTGCAAACAATGCGGGAGCACTGGTCCATCGCTGTACAGTTTGCGGAAGGACAAGCGTGGATCATCCGGAACTGATGTTCCGTTACTGTTCCAGGTGTGAAGGCAGCCATGAATACTGCCAGGATCATCTGTTTACACATGAACATATTAAAAAATAGAAGTTTGTGATACATATCGTATCCGGCACACAGGAGGATTTGCAGTGAAAGAAGCAGTTAGCTGTGGCGGAGTCGTAATATTTCGGGGAAAGATATTACTGCTGTATAAGAATTACAAAGATCGTTATAAAGGATGGGTATTTCCAAAAGGTACTGTAGAACAGGACGAGACTTACGAAGAAACGGCACTCAGAGAGGTCCGGGAGGAAACAGGGGCTAAGGGAACCATCGTCAAATACCTGGGAAGCAGTGAATATGAATTCAATACACAGGAGGATGTCATATCCAAAAAGGTTCACTGGTATCTGATGATGGGAGAAAGCTATTATTCCAAACCTCAGAAGGAAGAATACTTTACGGATTCCGGGTATTATAAGTATCATGAGGCATACTATCTGCTGAAATACGAAAATGAACGGCATATCCTGGAAACTGCGTACAAAGAGTACACAGAACTCCGGAAAGCCGGAAAATGGTCATAGAAGAATGGCAGTTGTAAACTACCAGCTGGAACTGGACAGGATCATTCAAATGGAGCAGGCGGAAGGGCGTACTCCGACACTTTTGCTTCACAGCTGCTGCGGACCATGCAGCAGTTATGTGGTAACCTATCTGCAAAGTTATTTTAAGGTTACTGTCTTATACTACAATCCAAACATTTCCCCGGAAGAAGAGTATGATCACAGACTTTCCGAACAGGCAAGGCTTTTAGAGGCACTGCATGTTCCGCTTCTGACACTGCCTTATGAACACGGGGAGTTCTTAACACGCGTCAGCGGTCTGGAAGGCGAACCGGAAGGCGGCAGAAGGTGTGAAGAATGCTTCCGGCTGAGACTTGAGAAAACATTTGAGCTGGCAGTGCAGGAGCATTTTGACTATTTCTGCACTACGCTGACAGTTAGTCCTCACAAAAACGCGTCCGTGATAAACCGGGTCGGGATGATGATCCAAAAGACAGAAGCTGAAGAAAAAGATGCTGCTGTCATGTGGCTTCCTTCTGATTTTAAAAAACGGGAAGGATACAAACAGTCTATTGAACTTTCAAAAAAGTTCGGTCTGTATCGTCAAACTTACTGCGGATGCGAATTTGCCTGACCCATCAATCATCTGCTTATGAATACTATAGAAACAATTATCAGAAAAATACTGGACAGCGCGGCAGGGGTCCTGTTGTTTATTGCTTCTCTGGCAGCTTTTTATATGCCTTACGAGATCCGGATCATACCGGCAGTGGAGCAGGCGCTGCCTATGGCACGATATATTCTCAGCGGTCTTTTGCTGATCGCTTTTTTCTTATTGTACGGCAGTTCCCTGACGGTATTTCGGGGAAACTGGGCGCTCTGGGCAGCCGCCGGATTTGTGGGCGTTTTGATCTTTTCCACGGTCATGAACGGAGGAGACCTGGAAGGAGCTTTGGGAACATATGGTCTTGCAGGACTCTTTCTGGTTATGGATATTGCAGTCTTCTTTAAGGTCAATCCAAAGAAATATCTTCTGATCGCCTTTTTCCTTCTGCTCCTTGTCAATATTGCCAACACGTATACCGTTTATGAATACTGTCTGAAAAGAGGAACAGGCATGTGGGAAAGCTACGGCCTGTACACAAACTGGTTTTATTCCCTCGTCGGCAATTATAACGGAGGGATCGAGTATGTGCTCCCCATGGCGATCTGCGGATCGGCTTATGCGCACCGATATGGAAAGTGGTTGGATTTCATCAATTATCCCGCTGTGATCATGAGTCTTATCATGGCGATCAGCTGTGATTCCGCGACCCAGATCCTGGTGTTTGCCGCACTCCTGGTATTTATGGCGATCGGCAATCTGGCCATGGCGTTTCGCGGGTTCGCCGGATTTCTGAAGGTTGTGTTCCAGCCGGTTATTTTCGTCGCGATTGATTTTGCCATTCTGATCAGCGTTGTGATCATCAATAAAAGCAACTGGGTTGCCAGGATCGGTCTCGATCCGGACTTTCATAACCGCAGACATGTATGGAATATGTCTATGGAATGGATTGCCAAAAACCCTATATGGGGAAGCGGGCAGGAAACAGTGGGAGTCGAGGCGTCCAAGATTACGGGCTATGCCCATTCTCACTGTACCTATCTTGAAGCAGCTTATAAGACCGGATTTGTCGGCTGCGTTTTTCTGCTTCTTATGATGGCAGCTGCTGTTGTAGCAATCTACCGGAGCAGACACCACCGGATCTCCTTCATGATGACCGTCATGCTGTTTCTGCTGGGGCTTGCTGGCATTGCGGAGACCTATCCGATGGTGTATGTCATGTTCTGTCTGGGACTGATCTATTACATCGCCAAAAATACAAATGACACAGAAAGCGCAAAGAAGAGAGTGCACAAGGAAAAACCGGGGCCATTGCCGCAGGAAGTTCCGTCCGCAGATACCGCAGCGACTCCTGAAAAAGAAATGACAATAATGGCTGAACAGCCGGAGCATCCGAAGAATCGTCAGGAAAATGCTGTTTCTGTCCCACAGTCTGCTTATGACATCCAGGAAGTCCAGCTGGAACATGTGGGTAAGAAAGTCCAGGAAGTACAGGACGGTCCGGAACCATCGGAATCATCAGAAACGGAACTGGACAGCACGGTCCACATTGATGAAACAGTGCTCCTGAAGGAAGAAGATAACAAATGACAGCTTTGACGACCTTGACAGTTTTTTATTGCAAATTAGACAAAGGTCAGATAAAATTGTTTCAAAGTGTGCACGATATTGTATAAATATTCGGTGTATTTGAATAACTTGAAAAGGGGGAAATCAGGCTTTATGAAAGCTATTATGCGTGTCTTGAATGCGATTGCAGCTGTACTGGAAGTGATCGCGATCATCGCATTGCTGGTCATGATCTGCATTACGCTGGCAGATGTATTCCTGCGTCTGTTCTTTACCAGGCCGATCACCGGCGCGGTAGAGATCACCAGAATGATGATGGTGACCATGTCTCCGGCATTTGTGGGAGCATTACTGAAGCACAGGCATGTCAGTGTCGGATTGGTCGTAGACCGTTTCGGCAGGAAAGGACAGCTGGCATTTGATACATTCGGCTATCTGCTGTCCTGCGGACTCTGCGCAGTCTGCTGCTATCAGGGATTTGTGGAACTGTTCAAAAAGATGGCTCAGAAGCAGGTCTATACCATGCTGAAGATCCCGACCTGGCCTTTTTATCTGATCTTTGCCGTATCCATGGGAATTTTTGCGATCTGTATTATTTTCCAGCTGATCTATAATTATTATGATAAATCAGTTTATACGGAAAATGCATCTGCACAGGAAGGAGGCGATCAGGCATGAGTATGGAATTGATAGGTGTTCTCGGAGTAATTGCTCTGATCGCTCTGATCTGCTGCCGTGTCTGGATCGGCGCTGCTTTGGGTATTGTGGGCTTTGTCGGCGTCATCGTTTTGAAAGGATGGACAACGGCTATGGGTATTGTGGTATCATCCCCCTTTACCCAAATGGACAATTATACCACAACGGCGATCCCGATGTTCACCATGATGGGTATGATCATCGCGGAGACCAGTATTGGCAACAACCTGTTCGATTTTGCCAATAAGTTCCTGGGGAGGCAGCCAGGCGGCGTGGCTTCTGCCACGGTCTTTGCCTCCGGTCTGATGGGCGCTATTACAGGATCTGATAACGTATCCTGCGTAATCATGAGTAAGATGGCGCTTCCGGAACTGAAAAAACTGCGTTACCATGATTCCCTGTCCTGTGCGTCTGTTGCTGCAGGAGCCCCTCTGGCAATCCTGATCCCTCCGAGCATGGCATTTATCATGTACGCAATGCTGACCGAGAAATCAGTCGGTACGCTGTTTATGGCTGGTATTGTGCCGGGTATTATCATGGTTATTGCCTTTATCCTGGCCATTACTGTTGCATGTATCAAGAATAAAGCACTGGGCCCGAAAGGGGAGAAATTCTCCCGTTCGGAGAAACTGAAATCTCTCGTCGGCGTGATCCCGACCCTGATCCTGTTCGTGATCGTGTTGGGAAGCATCTATATGGGATGGTGTACGGCAACGGAAGCCGGTGCGCTGGGAACACTCGGTGCTTTCATCATTTCCCTGATCAAGAGAGAGATGTCTTTCAAGAAACTGCGCCTGATCCTGGTGGAAACGGTCCTGTCCGTCGGTTTTGTGCTGTTCATGCTGGTAGGAACATTCATTTTTATCAAATTTATCGCTCTGTCCAAACTGCCGATGGCGATCACCAACCTGGTCATCGGTATGCAGGCGCCGAGGGCTGTTATCCTGCTGATGATCGCCGTGATGTATGTGGTCCTTGGTATGCTGATGCCGCAGATCCCGATGATGATTCTGACTGTTCCGCTGTTGTATCCAGCTATTTTACAGCTGGGATATGATCCAATCTGGTTTGGCGTATTCGTCGTTATGATGATGGCGCTCGGCGCGATCTCTCCGCCGATCGGCATGGATGCGTTCATCGTATCGGGTATTTCCAAAGTACCTGTCACGACGATCTACAGAGGCCTTGTGCCGTTCATTGTCGCTGATGTGATCGTAATCGTACTTTGCTGTCTGATCCCTGAAATCGTTACTTTCCTGCCTTATGTTATGTAGGCAGGCTGTATAAAGCAAATATAAAATGGAGGAGAAAAAAATGAAAAAACTGTTAGTACTTGTATTGGCTGCTTGCCTTTCCATCGGACTTCTCGGAGGCCTGACGGTTGCATCTGCAGATGAGGTTTACGAACTGAATGTTTCCTTCGCGGCTCCGGAATTCTCGACCATGGGCATTACGGCAGCACTGGACCGCATCCAGGAAGCAAGCGAAGGCCGTATCAAATTCAATTACTATTACAGCTGGTCCCTGTCAAGTGTTCCGACTGTCATCGATGATCTGGCAAGCGGTGTATGCGACATTGCAGAGGTTCCCATTAATGAACATCTGAATACGTTTACCTATTCCAACCTGATCACCTACACACCGTTCCTTCCAATGAAGGGTATGAGAGATGCGGCACTTACCTTCAATGAACTGTTCAATGAATGGGAATGCCTGCAGAACGAGTATACTGCACTGGGGATCCATTACTGGACGAATATTCCGTGCCCGGTATACAATATCTTTACTACTGCTGACAAAGCAATCAAGGTTCCTGGCGATATGGCAGGCCTGAAGCTGATCACCAGCTCCAAACTTCTGAGCGATTTCGTAGCAGCTAATGGCGGTGCAGTTGTAAACTCTCCGGTAACCGATTATGCAACCAACCTGAATACCAATGTTGTTGACGGTGTCATCAACCACATCAACGTTATCACAGCATTTGGCTGCCTGGATTTCCTCAATGGCGTTACCACCTTCGGAGAGTCCGGAATGGCTATGAACCTGATGATGATGTGCATCTCCCAGAGCTGCTGGGACAGACTGCCGGAAGACCTGCAGCAGCTGTTCAATGATGAAATCGATAATCTTCTGAATGAGCAGTGCGACCAGGATATTGAAATGTCTACGAACAATATGAAAGTTCTGGAAGACAGAGGAGTGCCCATCACAGCACTGAACGAAGAAGAGATCGCTGTATGGCGTGATGCTTTCGATGACATGCGCCAGGGCTACATCGATGAACTGGAATCCACAGGTTATGATCAGGCTCAGGAACTGTATGATGCTCTGATGGAAAAACTGGCGGAATAAGGATTCTTCGTTGACAATTGAAAAAGTGTATGTTACAGTGTTGCAGTAACTTACAGTGATGGTATTGAGCGGGCCGAAAGGTCCGCTCAAACATTTATGAACAGGAAACGTATGTCGTCATGGCAAAACAAAGCAGTATAGAAAGCAGAACGGAAGCCCTTCTGCAGCCGATCCTGGAGGAACTTCAGTTTGAACTCGTGGATGTGGAATACGTCAAGGAGGGATCGGACTGGTATCTGAGAGCCTATATCGATAAAGAGGGCGGGATCAGCGTGGATGACTGTGAAACTGTCAGCCGCAGTCTGGAAAAGAAACTGGATGAAGAGGATCTGATCGAAAACGCCTATATACTGGAAGTCAGTTCACCGGGACTTACCAGGGCTCTGAAAAAAGAAAGAGACTATCAGAGAAATATCGGAAAGCCGGTAGAAGTCCATACGTATAAGCCTGTTGACGGAGCAAAGGAATTCATCGGGGATCTTCTCCGATATGATCAGGACAGCGTAGTCCTGGATATCGGACCGGAGGAACCGGAAGAAATAGTAATACCCCGCAGCAATATAGCGATCATCAAACAGTATTTCAGTTTTTGATACAACTTGATCAGTCTAGGAGGAGATCAAAATGGCAAGTGAATTAATGGAAGCAATTGACATCCTGGTGAAGGAGAAAAACATAAGCAAGGAAGCAATCCTTTCCGCAATCGAGAGTTCTCTGGTTACTGCATATAAGAATCAGTACAAGAAGAAAGAGGATTCATTGCTGGCGGCGGAAAATGTCTTCGCCAGGATCGATGAAGAGACCGGTGAATATTTCGTGTATGCTGAAAAAACCGTTGTAGAAGAAGTGGAAAACGCCCTGACAGAGATTTCTCTGCAGGATGCCAGAGCGATTTATCCCGGATGTGAAGTCGGAGAGATCGTACGGCTTCAGGCACAGGATAAGGATTTCAGCCGTATCGCCACACAAAATGCCAAGAATGTCCTTCTCCAGAATCTCCGTGAAAAAGAAAAAGACAATGTATTTGAAGAATTCCAGTCGAAAGAGAAGGAAGTCGTTACCGGTATCGTTCAGCGCTTCAATGACAATAATATCGTGATCAATCTCGGTAAGGCAGACGGTATCCTGAATGAAAACGAGCAGGTCAGCTCGGAAAGGATCCGTATCAATGAAAGGATCAAAGTATACGTTCTTGAAGTCAGAAATACCAGAAAATCCCTTCGGATCCTGGTATCGAGAACTCACCCGGATCTGGTCAGGAAACTGTTTGAATCCGAAGTGGCTGAGATCAAGGACGGAACCGTAGAGATCAAAGCAATTGCCCGGGAAGCAGGAAGCCGGACCAAGATGGCTGTATGGTCCAATGATCCGGATGTGGATCCGGTAGGTGCCTGCGTCGGAATGAACGGTATGCGTGTCAATACCGTTGTTTCCGAACTGAAAGGGGAAAAGATCGATATCATCAACTGGTCTGACAATCCGGCCATCCTGATTGAAAACGCATTAAGCCCGTCCAAGGTCATTACTGTCATCGCAGACGATGAAGAAAAGACGGCAACGGTTATCGTTCCAGATTATCAACTTTCCCTGGCCATCGGCAAGGAAGGACAGAATGCGCGACTTGCTGCAAAACTGACCGGATTCAAGATTGATATCCTTAATGAGACACAGGCTGCGGATATCCTGGAGGAACTTTACCAGGGCGGCTATGAAGAAGATGAGTATTACGAAGACGGCGAGTACGAGGAAGACGGTTATTACGAGGACGAAGAGTACGAAAACAGCGAAGAAGAGTATGAGCCGGAAGAGACAGACAAAGATCTGTAAAGACAGCTTATGGACAGATTTCATCAGCTGCTGGGTCTTGCGGCCAAAGCGGGGGCTGTGGTCAGCGGAGAATTTGCAGTAGAACAGGCAATCAGAAAAAGGGAGACATTTCTGGTGATCGTAGCGGAAGATGCCTCCGACAATACAAAAAAACATTTCAGCGATATGTGTGCTTACCGCAATATAGAGATCCTGATCACTTCAGAGAAATCTATGCTGGGCAAACACACAGGAAAACAAGAAAGGGCCAGCGTCGGCATTCTTGACAGAGGATTTGCTGAGAAACTCATATCCATAAAACGGGAGGGATAGATTTGAGAATATACGAACTTGGAAAAGAGCTGAACATCGACAGTAAAGCGATCATAGGTTTTCTGGACGGAAAGGGCTATAAAGGCCTTACTTCTGCCAGCTCTGTTCCTGAATCAATGATGACAGAGCTGAGAGAACATTTTTCGCCTGCCGCACAAAGTGCGAAGAGAAATGATGTTCCCAAGGCGGCACCGCTTCCGGACTACATTGTAAAAAAAGTAGAAGCGGAAGCAAAAGCCCAGGAAGAGAAGGAAAAACAGACCATTCAGAATGCTCCGAAAGCAGAGGAAAAAGAAAAGGCTGCCCCTCTCCAGAAAAAGAAAAAGATCATTGCAGTGTTCAATCCTCAACATGCCCAGTCTGATAAGGGAAAGGCAATCGGAAGAAAACAGGGCGACAGGCTCCAGGCACGTGAAGGTGCCAGAAAACCGGCTCCTTCCCAGCGGATTCCTGCAAGGGACCGTATTCCGGATGATGAGAAGAAGCCGATCAAACGACCGCTGCCCAGTCAGATCCGTCCTGCCAGGGAACGTATTCCCGATGACGAAAGACTGGAAATGGAGAAAGCAAAACAGCTTGCCCGGGAACAGGAAGAGGCAAGGCTGAAAGCCGAAAAAGAGATGGCAGAAGCAGAAGCAAAAGAAAAAGAAAAAGCTGCTGCTGTCGAAGCTGCTGTTCCGGAAAAGACAGAGACTCAGGTGCCTGCAGATGTAAAGCCGGTTGAACTTCCGAAGGAAGAAAAAGAAACCGTTGAAAAACCGGTTCCTGCTGCAGCTCCTCCTGTTGAAGTAATGCCGGAAAAACAGCCGGCGCCTGCTGCGGAGAAAGAAAAAACGGAGAAATCTCCCGCAGTTTCCCAGGATAAGCCGAAAGAATCCGAAGCGATCAAGTCCTTACGTGAAAAGATCGTGAAAGGAACCGTAAGCGTTTCTGATCTTAAAGTAACAAAGAAAGCCCCGCAGACCGGTTCGGGTCCCAAAAAAGACGGTGACCGTTCGCAGGGAAGAAAACAGGGAGACCGGCCGTTTAATAAAAACAGAAATCAAGGCCAGGGACAAGGACAAGGACAGAACAGAAATGACCGTCCTGCGGGACCGGGCCGCGACAATCGTGGAAAAGGAAGGACAGATGCACAGGCATCTGCTCCGGTTATTGCTGATAACAAAGGAAAAGGAAAAGGCGGCAGACCGCAGAAAGGCCGTTTCGATAAGCAGCAGGGCAGTGATAAGTTCGACCGCTTTGAGAATGAAAAGGGTCTGCAGAAGAAGCAGCAGGAGAACAAGGTAAAACAGGAAGAAGAGATCAAAGTTATTACGATCCCGGATACGATTTCCCTGAAGGAATTTGCCGAAAAACTGAAAATGCAGCCTTCTGCCCTGATCAAGAAACTCTTCCTGGAAGGAAAGGTGCTGACGGTCAACGATATCCTGGATTATGAAACTGCTGAGGCCATTGCCCTGGATATGGATGTGATCTGCGAGCATGAAGAGGTCGTCGATTATATCGAGGAACTTCTGAAGGAGGACGAAGAAGACGAAAGCAAGCTTGTAAAACGTCCCCCGGTTGTCTGTGTCATGGGTCATGTTGACCATGGTAAGACATCTCTTCTGGATGCGATACGTAATACCAACGTGATCGACAAGGAAGCCGGCGGCATTACACAGCACATTGGTGCTTACCAGGTGACTCTTCCGAACGGAGAGAAGATCACATTCCTGGATACACCGGGACATGAGGCGTTTACCGCCATGCGTTTAAGAGGCGCCATGGCAACGGACGTTGCGATCCTGGTGGTCGCTGCGGATGACGGTGTCATGCCCCAGACCATTGAAGCCATCAACCATGCCAAAGCAGCGGGAATTCATGTGATCGTTGCCGTCAATAAGATTGATAAGCCGGGTGCCAATATCGATAAGGTAAAACAGGAATTGTCCGACCAGGGACTGGTGCCGGAAGACTGGGGCGGTGATACGATCTTCTGTCCGGTTTCCGCAAAGAGAGGAGACGGTATTGAAGAACTTCTGGAGATGGTAATCCTGGATACGGAGATCCTGGAACTGAAGGCAGATCCGAACCGGAAGGCAAGAGGCCTTGTGATCGAAGCCAAACTGGACAAGGGACGCGGTTCCGTTGTTACCTTGCTGGTGCAGAAAGGTACCCTGAAAGTGGGCGATCATATTGCGATGGGCGAATCCTACGGCAAGGTGCGTTCCATGACAACGGCAGATGGTGTTAAGGTAAAAGAAGCCGGGCCGTCTGTTCCTGTGGAGATCACCGGTATGAACGGTGTGCCCAATGCAGGCGAAGTCTTTATGGCTTATGACAGCGATAAGGAAGCCAAGGCATTTGCCCAGGTATTCATTGAAGAAAACAAGAAGAAACTTCTGGCTGGTACAAAGTCCAAGATGAATCTGGAAGATGTTTTTGATCAGATGAAGGCCGGAGACATGAAAGACCTGGAGATCATCATCAAAGCGGATGTACAGGGCTCTGTCGGCGCTTTGAAGGAGAGTCTGGAGAAGCTGTCCAATGATGAGGTCAATGTCCGCGTGATCCATGCGGGTGTCGGCAATGTCAATGAAAGCGATGCCATCCTTGCCTCCGCTTCCAATGCGATCATTATCGCCTTCAACGTCAATGCGGATGCGATGGCAAGCGCGGTAATTGAGCATGAAAAAGTGGATATGCGTAAATACAACGTTATTTACAGCGCCATCGATGATGTGGAACTGGCAATCAGGGGTATGTTGAAACCGGTTTACGAGGAAGTGATCACAGGTCATGTGGAAATCCGCCAGATCTTCAAATCCTCTAGCTCGGGTGCCATAGCAGGTTCTTATATCACAGACGGTGTTGTGAAACGTGATTCAAAGATCCGACTGATGAGAGGCGACGACAAGATCTACGAAGGGCAGATCGCTACGCTTAAGAGATTCAGTGACGATGTAAAAGAAGTCCGTGCCGGCTATGAATGCGGTATTACGTTAAAAGATTTCCAGGAATTCCGCGAGGGCGATACCATGGAAGCTTATGAAATGAAAGAAGTGGCGAGAAAATAAACCATTATGAGAAAAAATTCAATCAAAAACATGAGGATCAATAATGAGGTACAACGGGAGATCGCAGGCATCATACGGG
This sequence comes from Parasporobacterium sp., assembly GCA_017510065.1. GTDB lineage: Bacteria > Bacillota > Clostridia > Lachnospirales > Lachnospiraceae > RGIG5612. The sequence continues at coordinate 128,650 of JAFWOB010000137.1, read as the reverse complement.
ATGTCAAGGATCCCCGTATCCATCCTCTGGCTACGGTCATGGCAGTGGAAGTTGCCACGGACCTGAAGACTTGCAAGGTGTATGTCTCCGTCATCGGAAATGACGAAGAAAGAAAAGCCACGGCGGATGGCCTGAAAAGCGCTTCCGGATTTATCCGCCGGGAGCTTGCTCACAGACTGAATCTGCGCAACACACCGGAGCTGCATTTCATCATGGATACCTCTGTGGAAGATGCAATGGATATGATGAAGAAAATTGATGAGATTACCCGGAATGGTCAGTGAGGACCGGAAAAAGCATGAAAATTGATGATTATCTGAACCATATAGATTCTGCAGCAATATCCGGGCATGTTAAGCCAGACGGAGACTGTATAGGCTCTGTTCTGGCTTTATATAATTATATTACCAGGAACTATCCTTCTGTCCGAACGGATCTGTATCTGGAAGAACCCGGAGGAAAATTCGATTTCCTCAAAGGATTTGACCGGATTGATCATGCTTGTGAAATAGAACAGAACTATGACATCATGTTCTGTCTGGACTGTTCTACCAAGGAACGTCTCGGAAAAGCGCAGAAATATTTCAAAGGGGCTAAGAAAACGGTCTGCCTGGATCACCATGTTTCCAATCAGGGCTATGCCGATGAGAATTATATATTCGGCGATCTCAGTTCTGCCTGTGAAGTGCTGTACCATTTTCTTGTAAAAGAAAAGATGGACCGGGAGATTGCGGCGTGCCTCTATACAGGTATTATCTGCGATACCGGTGTCTTCAAATATCCGGCCACCTCTCCTGATACTATGAGGATCGCGGCGGATCTGATGGAATTTGGGCTTGACACCAACTATATCATTGATGAAAGTTTTTACAGCAAAAACTGGAATGAAAACAGGATCCTGGGTTACGCCGTCCAAAACAGTCATCTTGTGTTTGATGGAAAAGTAGTTTATTCCGTACTTTCGGAGAAGGAAATGAAAGCTTTTTCCGTTACGCAGAAAGACCTGGAGGGCATCGTTGCCCAGCTGAGACTGACAAGAGGCGTCAAATGCGCCGTCTTTATGTACGAAACCGGAGAATCCTGTTATAAGGTATCACTGCGCAGTGAAGCGCCTTTTGATGTGAATGAAGTGGCAGGTTTATTCGGAGGAGGCGGTCATGTCAGAGCGGCTGGATGCAGTATGGAAGGAGAACCGGGCAGGATCCTGGAACAGCTCCTTGACGAGATCGGAAAAAGGTTAGAGGGACGAAGCGATTAACGGAGTTATTACTATTTATAAAGAAAAAGGATATACATCCTTTCATATTGTCTATGAACTCCGGAAACTGTCGGGAGAAAGCAAGGTAGGACATACTGGGACCCTGGATCCGGACGTGACCGGGGTTCTTCCTGTATGCCTCGGTAAAGCCACAAAACTTGTGGGCCAGCTGACAGATACGGACAAAAAATATTCCTGCAGAATGAGATTCGGTATAAGGACAGATACGCAGGATCTCTCCGGCGAAGTGCTGGAAAGCATGTTGGAAGACAAGGTGCAAAAGAAACTGCGAGATCCCGGGAATGTGCGAGAGGCAGTCCTGTCCTTTGTCGGTGAGATCTCACAAATTCCACCCATGTACAGCGCACTGAAAGTGGATGGGATGAAACTGGTCAATGCGGCCAGAAAAGGTGTTACGGTTGAAAGAAAACCAAGGAAGGTCACGATTTATTCTATCCGGGATATCGTGATAAGTCCCGACCTTCTGGAGGCGTCCTTTGAAGTTCATTGCTCCAAGGGAACCTACATCAGGACACTGTGCGAGGATATCGGACGAGCACTGGGAGTTCCTTCCTGCATGGAACAGTTGGAACGAACTTATGCAGCAGGACTTGGTCTTTCCGACGCAGTTTCCCTGGATCAGGTGAAACGGTTTGCGCAGGAAAACAGGCTTGAAGAACTGCTGATACCGGCGGACCGGTTTCTGACGGTCTATCCATCCCTGTGTGTTCGGGAGCAGGGTGTACGGAAACTTCATTACGGAAATTATCTGTATCAGGATGATCTGGCAGAGCCTGATAGCCTCATACGGGATCAGATCTACCGGATCTATGATGAAAACGGGATGTTCTATGCGCTTTACCGATACGACGGTAAAGATAATTGCCTGAAATGCATTAAAATGTTTGTGGATACAATACAATGAAACAGATCGAAGATATTAATCACGTCCGGTTGGACAATACGGTTATTACACTCGGAAAATTTGACGGCTGTCATGTCGGCCACCAAAAACTTTTTGAGAAGGCGGTACAGCTTAAAAACAAAGGACGTTCAGCAGTTATTTTCACCTTCAGCGTGCATCCGTCCAAAGTGCTTTCAGATCTTTCTGCCGGCGTGTCAGACAGCATGAGACTGATCCTGACGGAAGAAGAACAGACAGAAGAGCTGTATCCGGAAGGAATCGATTATCTGATCCGCTTTCCGTTCAATAAAGAAACCAAGGCAATGGAGCCCGAGACATTTGTAAAAGAGGTCCTTGTGGAGAAATTCGGGGTAAAAGACATTGTATGCGGAACAGATTTTCGTTTCGGGAAAGACCGGAAGGGAAATACCAAGGTGCTGGAACAGCTGGGGCAAACCTATGGCTTTGAGGTGCATGTGGTAGAAAAGGTGCGGATGAAGCTGGATGGAGAACAAAACAGCCGGATCGTCAGTTCTTCCCTGATCAAGGAAGAGATCCTGGCCGGCCGCATGGAAAATGCTGCCCTTCTTCTGGGTCGTCCCTTCAGCGTACGTGGATCTGTTCTTCACGGCAAACATCTGGGAAGCAGGATCGGATTCCCGACGATCAATCAGATCGTTCCCCAGGACAAGATCCTTCCGCCGGACGGAGTATATGCGACCCGGACGAAGGTCCTGGGAGAATGGTATGACAGTATTACCAACGTTGGCATCCGACCAACTTTTGACGATGGAGTACAAAGGACTGTCGAAACCAATCTGTTCGGGTTTGACAGGGATGTTTACGGAGAAACGGCACAGGTCTGTTTTTATAAGTTTATCCGCCCGGAACAGCAGTTTCATTCTGCTGAGGAACTGGCTGCAAGGATCGAAAAAGACAAGGCGGAAGTTGTTACATTTTTGTTAAGCCGGTTGTGAAAGACTTGATTCCATGATATAAAAAGAAACTGAATTGGTACGTATGCGGAAATACCATTGTTTTGTATGCAATAAGTATTAGTCATAATAAGTACCATAAAAAATTAGGGAGGGTTTATTATGCAACAGAAAAAATCTATCAATTTCGGATTTCGCGGCTGGATGCTGATCATCTTCCAGGCTATCGCATTCCTGGCATTTACTGCATTCACGAACTATCCGATGAACCTGCTGGCCGGCAGCGGCTTTTACGGCGGCTGGGGTCCGGGCAGCAATCCGGAAACAGGTACTATCGTCGGTACCGCTCTGGTATCCAACGTTTACACGGTAGCAGCAATCGTCGTTATCGTAATCCAGCTGATCCTGTCCAGATTCATGTCCAAGATCAAGAACATGAAGGCGATCAGCCTGATCATAGGTGCGGTTAGCCTTTGCCTGGCGGCTTTCATTACGTTCTATCCGCCGACAATGACTCCGGAAGCTAACTGGCTGTGGCTTATCCTGTATGCTTTAGAGTACATTACAGTAACAATGTACGCCACCTTCACCATCGGTGTCCTGATCGGACAGTGGTTCCCGAGAAGAAAAGGTACTGTCATGGGTATTGCTACTCTGGCTTTCCCGATCGCCAACTTCCTGATCGGTGTTATCGCACCGAGCGTTTTCGCAATGGACTTCGCCGGCGAGCAGCCGATGCCTCTGCTGATCGAATATTGCATGTCAGGCGGAATGGCAGGAAAGAATACCTGGATGACGGTTATGATCCCGTTCCTGATCGTTTCCGTGATCGGCTGGCTTATCGGTCTGATCTTTATCAAGGATTATCCGGAACAGTGCGGATGCTACAGAGATAATGACAAGAGCATCACTCCTGAAGTTGCTCAGAAGATGATGGAGCAGGAAATCATCGCAAGAGAGACCACAGTCTGGAAGACCGGACATACAATGGCTTGCCGCGATTTCTGGTTTATCACCATCCCGGCCGGCGTTCTTCTGATGTTCGCCGTCGGCGCCATGACTCAGACACAGCCGATCTTCAATATGGTAGGCCTTGGCGACAGCTACAGCCAGATCATGCTGGGCATCGCGATCGCAGGTATCGTCGGCAGTTTTGTCCTTGGTGTTATCGATACCAAGATCGGTACCAAGAAATCCATGATCATTGCCATGTTCATGATGGTTCTTTCCGGTATCCTCGGGTTTATCGGAGCTACCTCCAACAACGGAACCCTGGTTGTGGTTGCTTTCATCATCCTTGGTCTGTTCATGGGTGCATCTTCCAACTACACCGTTTCCGCAGCAGCTCAGTACTGGCGCCGTGAGGACTTCTCCTCCGTATTCGCTGTGGATAATGCGATTGCAAACCTGATCCAGGCATTCGGACCGATGCTGATCGCGAACCTGCTGTTTGGTACAGCCGGTGTTAAGGGCGTATTCATCGCCTGCACAATCGGCGGTGTCATCAGCGTGATCTTAATGTTCCTGTTCAGTGCAAAACATGTGAAAGAAACAGACGACAAGTACAGAGCAGCAGCCGGCAAGCCCCTCGATGACGAACTGGCACACAGACTGTAATCCGTATCTTTACTGTTACTGATCAAAAGGGCGTGTGAAAAAAACGAGAGTTTTTTCACACGCCCTTTCTTCTTTGGAAAAAAACATGTCCTTTTTGATAATATAGTTCAGTTGTTGAGACAGATCCGTTCAGGAGTTTGCAATGATTTTACGGGTATGCGCGATTTTATTGCCGGTGATTGGCTGAAAATCGTTCACAGCCGAAAAAAAGTTGCATGAAATATTGTTCCGGCAGAACCGAAAAAATATTTGACGCGCAATTTATTATTGTATAAACTTTTCAATACTGGAATGTACATTTGAATGGGGATTTGTGAAATATGAAAAGAAAGATCTGGTTCTCGGTTTGTTTATTTGCACTGCTGTCCATAATGGCAGTGCTTTCAGTATCGGCTCTTCCTGCGGAGGAGGAAATACAGGATCAGGAATCCAGTATTATGGAAGAGGAAATGACATTGCCGGTTGAAGAAACCGGCAATACCGGAGACTGTGCAGAAAGTGCAGAAAACGCAGAACCTTTGGAATCGGTTGAATTGATCGAGACAGAAGATCCTTCAGCAGAAGAACCTGCGGTAGAAGAAGTGTTTATAGAGACAGGGGATCCTGCTGCAGAGGATCTGATGATCACGGAGATCATGGAGGAGATCATATCCTACGAAGAAACCGTTATCCTGGAAGCAGCGGATTTACCGAGTATCGAGGAAGAAGTTCCGGAAATGACGGCTCCTGCGGAAGAAGCAGATCCGGCTGATGAACCGGAAAAGGAAGAACTTCCGGATGCTGCGGATCTGGTTCTGGAGCAGGGGAAAGGAGACAATGAAAATGTCCTTTCTTTCGGAATGCAGGGCGAAGATGTCCTGGCCCTTCAGAAATCACTGTATGAAAAAGGCTTTCTGACTGTCCGGCCGGATGGTGTCTATGGATCTTATACGCAGAGGGCAGTTAAAAAATACCAGATGTATAATAACCTGGATATGACAGGCGTCGCGGATGTGGATACCATGGATCTGCTTTCCGACCAGGGAGGAGAGGATTTTTACAGCCTTTCGCAAGGGAGTACAGGAGATGCTGTTTATCAGCTTCAGACAGCTCTTCTGGAACTGGGATATCTTTCCGCTTCTGCGGATGGCGTTTTTGGACCCATCACCTATCAGGCAGTCATGGATTTCCAGAGAGATTCCGAATTGTCTGTGATCGACGGAATCGCTGGGAAAATGACTATGGAAGCCCTGTTTCGGAGTTATTCTCCGGCAGGAACACCGTCAGAAGACGATACATCTGCTGAAGATAGTTCCCTGATCAGAAAGGGCATGACAGGCAGCAGTGTTCTGGATCTTCAGAAAAAACTATATAACAATGGATTCCTTACAGCACAGCCGGATGGAATCTTTGGGAATTATACGGAAACAGCGTTGAAAAAGTTTCAGCTGTACAATGGCCTGGCCGTCAGCGGCACGGCAGATCGGGCGACTCTTGACCAGATTTCGTCCCAGGAAGCAGTATCCTGCAATACTTTGCAGACGGGCAGTTCCGGTAAAGCTGTGCTGAACCTGCAGCGGATCCTTCAGGAACTTGGATATCTGGATGCAGAACCGGATGGCGCATTCGGAAGGTTTACTTATCGTGCTGTTGCAGCTTATCAGGCAGATCATGGTCTGACTGCTGACGGGATCGTAGGCTCAATTACGTCCTCCTCCCTCATCTCTCTGTCCGGCGTCCGGGATATGACAGGCGAGAAAACCTCGCAGGAGGAAGAGCAGGGGGAACCCTCCGGGGAGGAATCATCCGTGCCGGCGATCGTACAGGACGCATCGCTTCTGAAAAAAGGGATGACGGGAAATGATGTGCTCAGCATGCAGCAAGCATTGATCCGGCATGGGTATCTTCATGCAGAGGCAGACGGCATTTTCGGCAACAAAACGGAAAAAGCGCTGAAACAGTTCGAAGTGTATAATGACCTTGCTGTTACGGGTATGGTGGATCAGACGCTGCTGTCAAAGGTGCTTTCCGACAGTGCAGTGCCGTTTTCTGTCCTTTCCGAAGGCAGCAAAGGCGTTTCGGTAAAAGGAATCCAGAAAGTACTGTATAATCTGGGATATCTGACAGCTGCTCCGGATGGGATCTTCGGCAGCAAAACGAAGCAGGCGGTCGCTCTTTTCCAGGAGATCAACGATGTGGGATCCACTTATGGAAAGGCGGATCAATCAACAGCTAATGAATTGACTGATCTGACCGATGAGTATGAGAAGGAAATGACGAAGCTTACCCCGCAGCAAAGGAACCTGATCCGGACGACCTATCTGGTCCCGACAACCGCACCGGGGCTTTGCTCCGGATGGGTCAGCAACGTGCTTGCGTCATATGGCATTAACGGCTCTGATATTGTGGCTTCCAGAGACAGCATATATTCCTATGCGTACCAGAACGGACTGACGGACGCCAACTATGCCTATGATATGGACTTCAATGCCAATGATTACTGGGCATATGTCTGTACGAGCGATAAAAAGGAAGATCTGAAACCCGGTATGGTGGTTGCAACCAGGAGTACATACAGCTATCTTGGACGGCAGTTTGGCCATGTAGGCTTTTATCTCGGCAACAACAAAGTAATCTCAAGTATCGGATATATAGAACTGACAGAACTTGAAGATTTCGATGAAAAGTATAATAATAAAGAATACGGTAGCACAATGAAATGGGGTTTTGCCCCCACATTCTTAAGCAAATAGAAATGGAGAATACTATGAATCAGATAATCACCATCGGAAGAGAATTCGGATCAGGAGGCAGAGAGCTGGGCCACAAGCTGGCGCAGGAACTGAAGATTGCATATTATGATAAACAGATCCTCGCCGAGATTGTGGAAATGACGGAATTCTCCAAGGAATACGTACAGGAAGTTGTGGAAAACAGACTGACTTACATGCTGCCGCCTGCTTTTTCCACCGGCATGTCTCTCGGAAATGAATACCAGATCATGCAGATGCAGAAGATCATTAAGGCACAGACCGAGGTGATCAAAGAGATGGCGGCCAAGTCATCCTGCGTGATCGTCGGACGCTGTGCTGACTATATCCTGCGGGATACGGAAGACATCGATCTTGTCCGGCTGTTTGTGTATGCCGATATGGATAGCCGTATAAGACGTTGTATGGAACGCGCCCCACAGGGAGAGAATTATACAGAAAAGGAACTGGAGAAACATATCCGCCGTGTTGATAAAAACAGGGCAAATTACTACTCGGATTTTACTCTTCAGAAATGGGGGGATAAGTCTAATTATGATATGTGCATCAATACTACGAACATGAGAATAGACGATATCGTTCCTCATCTCGGGAAAATGTTTTTCTGAGTTCCAAAGGATTTGACAAGTAAACCTTCGTAATGTTATATTCATAATTGCGCACTGCTTATTAGCCTCCCAGCGACATAAGGGTAACGCATATGAATCATCTATATCAGTATTACAGGCCGAAGAATGGCAGAACAGGAATCCTGAAAAAGGCTTCGTGTTCTTTTGTGTGTACTGTTTTACTGAGTTCAGTGCTGTCTGCATCTGCGTTTATACCTGTTTCTGCAGCAGAATCCTTCCACACTACAGAAGAAGTCAATATTCGGAAAGGTCCCGGATTGTCCTATGACGTCCTGGAACTGGTTCCTGCGGATTTTTCCGCTGTCTGCGAAGAAGAAGTGACGGCAGAAGACGGAAGCATCTGGTACAGGATCTCTGTCGATGGGGAAACGGGTTATCTCCTGTCAGACTATACGGAAGAAGATCCGGAAGTTTCTCAGGATGTTTCCGAAGAAAGCGAAGCTGTAGAAGAGGATATCTTCGAAGGATATTCGGAAGAATTCATTGAAGCCCTATTTGCACCAGGTTCCCAGGAAAGCTGGTCAGGAGCAGTGCAGAGCGACTGGGAATTTGCCGAACAGGTAAATGAGTTTCCGGAAAGCTACAGGGAAGGACTTTGGAAGATTCATTCCATCTATCCCAATTACAGATTTTCAGCCGACTATACAGGCATGGATTTCCAGACTCTTGTGGATGAGGAGGACTATAAAAAGGTGCATGAGAGCAGTTCTCCTTCCTACAAAGCCATGTATGATGAAAGTTTCGGCTATTATGAAAACTATGACTGGGAAAGTGGAGAATGGATTAATTCGGAAGGTGCATTTACACTTGCATCCAGGGAGATCATCGAGTATTATATTGACCCACGCAATTTTCTGAATACCTATGATATTTTTATGTTCATGAGGCAGTCGTATTCAGGGGATGTGTCAGAAGATGATGTAAGAAGTTTTCTGGAAGGGACTTTTCTGGCAAGGGGTTATACTCCCAATCCTGAAGATCCGGATGATGTCAGACTGGAAGGGGATTATGCAAAGGTGCTGCTGGAAGCGTCCAGGATCTCCGGCGTGAGCCCGTTTGTTCTGGCTACAACGATCTTCTCGGAACAGGGGTATCAGGGACAGACAGATCTGATCTCTGGTTTTTATGAGTCGGACGGCGGAAACTATTATATCGGACTGTACAATTTTTACAATTTCGGCGCAACCGGAACTGACCATAATGACGTGGTGTGCAATGGGCTGATCAGAGCACGGACGGAAGGCTGGACCTCCAGGTACCGGTCGATCGTGGACGGCGCGGTCCTGTACGGTGATAATTACATCCTGAACAGCCAGGATACGTATTATTACAAGAACTTCAATGTGCTGAACGGATGGAACGGACTATGGCATCAGTACGCAACGGCGATTGCCAATTCCTATTCATCCGGAGTGATTATGAGGGAGGCCTACGCGGACAGCACCTACGCGGCACTTCAGTTCAGGATACCTGTTTACGAGAACATGCCGTCTGTTCCTTCCGGAAAACCGGAAGCAAATGACAGCCTGAACAATTATTATTTTTCCGACATGAAAGCGACAGGACTGGAGCCGGCGTTTTCCATGTCGAACCGGAACTATGCTATGGTTGTGACAGAGGATACGACACTCAGCATTAAAGTTCCAAAATGGGCATCTTATGAGGGATATGATGCATATGCTCTGTACTCCGGGGAAAACCTCATCCAGCTGGATGTGAGGAGCCAGACGGGGTATCTGAGAACTTACAATATTACGGTTACTTCATCAGGAGATTATACTTTGTATGTGGATGTCAGTGAAGGCAGCCGTCTGACGATAGCAGATGAGGAATCAGGCTGGGCGGATGCCAACGGAGACGGAAAGGTCTCTGCACTGGACTATATCGCGATCAAAAATCATATCATGGAAACTAGGATCATAACGGATCCCGACCGGCTGTCTGCTGCCGATGCCAACGGCGACGGCAGGATATCTGCTTTGGATTATATCGCTATTAAGCAGTATATCATGTCCAGGTAGATCGCGGATAAACGATTGACGAAAACAAATATTTATATAAGGCGGAGATGAAACATGAAAAAAACAATGAAATTATTTAGCGCAGTCGTTGTTCTGACAATGATACTCGGCGTGATGCCGGCTGCCGTTTACGCGGATGGATCGTATTATGTCGACAAGAACTATATTGTTCTGTCGCCCGGCGAAACAGCCACGATCACTTTGTCTGCTGACAATGCTGCCGGACGTGTTGACTGGAATTCTGAGGGTACAGTTACGGCTGCAGGCTCCGAATGGCTGGATAATGATTCAAGAACTTTTACGGTAACGGCAGATTCTGTCGGTACAGGATATATCAATGTGTTCCCAACGGACATTGCTACGGGAGATGATGAGGTTCTGGATTACGGATACACGATTCAGGTGGAAGTCGTGAGCGATGAGCCGACGCCTGTCCAGGAACCGGCTCCCAATGATTATGAGGATGTCTATACAGATACCGTGGAGGAAGAACCTGTACAGCAGACAGAAGAACCTCAGCAGCAGGCAGAAGAGCAGCCGGAGGAGCAGGCAGAAGCTGCCCAGCCCCTGGTGGCAGGAGATGTACTGACAGATGGAAATAATTATGCAGGGCTTTCCGAAGAAGAACGTCTGTATACCAGCATAGGAAACAGCGAACTGTATATCATCCGTTATCCCAGATGGGTTGACGAAGAAGGCAATGTCGTATGGAATGATGAAGTTTATAATCTCGATGTTTTACCGGGATTCGATCTGGAGACGGTCAACTACAAAGAAATGAATGTGGATACCTTCCGGTATAAAGACCAGATTACGGCTTTTGTCCTGAAAAACCTGGAAACAGACCGTTCCAACTATTATGTATTGAAAGATGACGGGACTGGATTTGAAGAACTGTCTTATGTAACGGCAAACGGAAAGACTTATATCGTGGTGGATTTTCCGGAAGATTTTGTGGTTCCGGATGGATACCAGATGGTAGAGATGACGCTGGGTTCCGTAAAGGTACAGGCGCTGAAGAAGGCTGCAGAACCAGCAGAAATGCCCGCAGAGCCTGTGGAAATGCCTGCAGAACCGGTAGAAGAAGCGAACGGAGCTTTCGCGCCTGCCGCACAGAAGTCCGTCAGCATCGTAACAGACAAAAGAACGAAGGTTATGCTGAAGGGCTATGAGACAAAAGTTTCTCCTGGACTGGATTCAGCAGATCCCTCAGGCGATCTGTATTATATTTACTGTCTGGTAGACGGCCAGACACAGCTGTACAGTTATGACAGCAAGGAAGGGACACTGCAGAGAGCTTCTATCGTCGTGTATGAAGAGATCCCGACAGAACCGGAAACGGTCATTATTTATGAAACCGCACCGGCAGAAGAGACCCAGGCACAGACACCTGCCCAGACAGCTGAACAGGCTCAGGCACAGGATACTGCACCGGCTCAGATTCAGTCGCAACCGGACAGCCTTGGTTCTTTTCTGACAGGGTTCGGCTGGAAAAATATGCAGATCCAGGTTAAAGTGCTGCTGATCGCTCTTGCGGTTGCCATTCTTCTGATCATCATCCTGATCATTCTGTTTGCGGCCATGAGCAGCAGAAACAGAAAAAGAAACAGAAGAAACAGGAAAAATCCTATTCCGCCCCGTTCAGCAGGACGGACAGCACCGCTGAACGAAGACGATGACGCATTCTTCTCTTATGTGAAGACAGATGATGATTACGGAAAGACAAGATAACACATAAAGATTTGACAGACCACCGGTATAAAAGCAGGTGGTCTTCTTTATGTCAGAACGCTTTTGCCGGGGCATTTTTTGAATTAGTACACATCTTTCATGTTTTTTTGTGAAAATGTAATAAATCCCATGACAGCAGAGCCTTCCTGTGTTGATTTTTAAACAAGATAAGAGTAATATACTTTTAGAATTTGTGACCATGCGGTCCTTATTTCGTTGCAATTATTATTTTATATTACCCGGCGGTTTACGTCGGGAATAAGAGGAGGAATCTAAAATGGTTGATTTACAGAAAAGCTTTGTTCAGAACATGTATTCTGTAGAAGGCAAGGTTGCCCTGGTTACCGGCGCTACCGGCGCACTTGGCAAGGTTGGAGCAAAGGCATACGGCTATGCAGGAGCAAAGGTTTTCCTGACAGGACGTAACGCAGGCAAGCTTCAGGAGCTGGTTGATGAGTTTAAGGCAGAAGGCATCGAGTGCGATTTCTTCGCAGCTGATCCTGCTAAAGAAGAAGATGTTCAGGCTCTGATCAAAGCAGTAGTTGCTAAATACGGCCGCATTGATATCTTATTTATCGCTCACGGATTCAACAAACCGCAGAATATCCTCGAGCAGAGCGTAGCTGACTGGTCATACATCATGGATGCAGACTGCAAGTCCGTTTACATCGTTATGAAGTATGTTTCCATGCAGATGGTTGAACAGCTTGGCGGAGCTGAGAATGTTCCTTCAGGCCAGGGCGGCAAGATCGTTGTTGTTACTTCTCAGAGATCCAAGAGAGGTATGGCAGGATACACAGGATACTGCACATCCAAGGGCGGCGCTGACATGATGATCGCTTCTGCAGCATGTGATCTTTCCGCTAAATACGGCATCAATGTTAATGCTATCTGCCCGACCGTATTCCGTTCCGAACTGACCGAGTGGATGTTTGATCCGGAATCAGCCGTATACCAGAACTTTATGAAGAGAGAGCCGATCGGACGTCTGGCTGAGCCTTCAGATTTCGTCGGATATGTTATCTTCCTTTCTTCCAATGCTTCCAATTACATCACCGGCGCAGCTTGTGACTGCTCAGGTGGATATCTTGTATGCTAAGGTTCGAAAGGAGAACATGATAAGATGGAAAAAGTTAAAAATGTTGTGATCTGCGGCGCAGGTATGATGGGCAATATGATTGCCCTGGCATTTTCCAGCTGCCCGGATTTCAATATCACTGTTTGGAACAGAAGAGAAAAACCCTGCAAGGAAGTGATCAAGGCCAACCTTGAGCAGCTCAGGGACAAAGGCATCCTTGACGATGCTGAGATCGAAGAGCGCCTTTCCAGGATCGCTTTTGTATTCCCGGACAAGGGAAAAGAATTTGCAGAAGCTGACCTGATCATTGAGTGTGTTGCCGAAGTTATGGAGACCAAGCAGGATCTGTTTGCTGAACTGGAAGGCATCACCCGCGAAGACTGCATCTTTGCTACCAATACTTCTGTTATGAGCCCGACAGAGATCGCTTCCAAATGCGTTCACAAAGAGCGTGTGGTAGGAACTCATTTCTGGAATCCGGGTCATCTGATCCCGCTGGTTGAGGTTGTTAAGACTGCCGATACAACGGAAGAAGTCATGCAGCTTACCATGGATGCACTTACAAGAGCAGGCAAAAAGCCAATCTACTGCAAGAAAGACGTTCCCGGCTTTGTTGCAAACAGAATGCAGCATGCACTCTGGAGAGAGGCTATCTCTATTGTGGAGCAGGGCATCGCTGATCCCGAGACCGTTGATGACGCTGTGAAATACAGCTTCGGCCTCAGACTTCCGCAGCTGGCTCCGATCGAGAACTCCGATATGGTTGGTACCCAGCTTACCTGGAACATTCATTCCTATGTTCTCAAATATCTTGCTGATAATCATGAGCCGTCACCGATCCTTAAAAAGATGCTGGATGAAGGCAAGATGGGATTCTCTTCCGGAGAAGGCTTTATGAAATGGACGCCGGAAGCGATCGACAAGAGCAAGAAAGATCTTAATGAATACCTCATTAAGATGGTATATGGCAAATAATTAAAGTAAAAGTATATATTTTGGAGGTACACTACAATGGGAAAAATGGTTTATGTTGATCTGACACATCCTTTCAGCGCTGAGATTCCGCGTTGGCCATATTTTGACAAGCCGTTCATCGAGGGCAAGCATTCTATGGCAAAGGGTGGCGTTCTGACACAGTATGTTGGCTGCACAATGCACACAGGAACTCACTGCGATGCTCCGCGTCACGTTATGGAGAAGGAATTCGACGGCAGACGTGCTCGTTATACACATGAAATGCCGATCGATGCTTACACAGGCCCGGCAGTATGCCTTGAGATCCATGTTGACAAATGGCAGCTGATCCTTCCGGAGCATCTGGAAGATGCTTGCCGCCGTGCAGGTATTGATCCGGATTCAGGAGAACTGGAAGGCATGGTACTTTGCCTGAACACTGGTATGCATCGTCTGTTTGATGATACCAAGGAATACTATCATTATTCCTGCGGTACCGGCATCGATGCTGGTAATTGGTTTGTCCAGAAGAAGGTAAAATGTGTTGCTATGGATATGCAGGCACTGGATCATCCGCTTCACACCGCTATGGGCAACAATGGTATGACCAGAATGAACCTTCTTGGTGCATCCGGCAACCCGATCACAGAAGAATTCAAGGCTAAATACGGCGAAGAAGCTTATGCTGAATTCGACAAATGGGAGTACATCCGTATTCATGGCCAGGAAGCTTACGACGAGAAATTCGGTGAGCTGGAAGAGATCGGTGTATGGGGAACATGGGAGCCCTGCCATAAGGAAATGCTCGGCCACGGTATCGTTGGTGTTGAGAACCTGGGCGGCGACCTGGATAAGGTTTCCAACAAGAAGTTCCAGTTCTACTGCTTCCCGCTTCGCTGGTACATGGGCGACGGCTCCATGGCTCGCTGCGTAGCTTACATTGATGAAGACGAACTGAATGATGTTCCTGACAGAACTTATCTGTACTGCGGAACCGGCTGCGAAGACAGAGATATCTTTGTAAACGCTCCGTACGAAGGAACAAGCTGGAAAGGCGTTAAGATCTGAGAATCTTAATTGATCAAATTCGGGCATGGAGCCTTAACGGGCTCCGTGCTCCGTTTTTCGTAATATGGATTATTACGGACCACATCAACTAACAAACAACCGGTATTTGAGAATACCGGGAATAATAGGAGGAAAACTATCATGAAAGAAGTAGTTATCGCCAGCGCTTGCCGTACAGCTATCGGCAAATTTGGTGGCACACTGAAAGATGTTCCTGCAGTAGAATTAGGCGCAACCGTTATCAAGGAAGCAGTTAATCGTGCTGGTCTTAAGCCGGAGCAGATCGACGAAGTCATCATGGGCGGCGTCATCATGGGCGGCCTTGGACAGAATCCTGCACGTCAGGCTTCCATCAAAGCTGGACTTCCTGTTGAATGTACAGCTATGACGATCAATATCGTCTGCGGTTCCGGTCTGAAAGCAGTTGCACTTGCAGCTAACCAGATCAAGGCTGGCGAAGCAGAAATCGTTGTATGCGGCGGTATGGAAAACATGTCTGCAGCTCCTTATGCAGTTCCTTCAGCTCGCTGGGGCGCAAGAATGAACAATGCCAAGATGGTCGACCTTACAGTAAACGATGGTCTGTGGGAAGCTTTCAATGATTACCATATGGGCATCACAGCTGAGAACGTAGCTGAGCAGTGGGGCCTTACAAGAGAAATGCAGGATGAATTCGCAGTCAGAAGCCAGAACAGAGCAGAGAAGGCAGTTGACGGCGGCGTATTCGATGCTGAAATCGTTCCTGTAGTTATTCCGCAGAGAAAAGGCGATCCGATCGTATTCGCAAGAGACGAGCATCTCTCCCGCGGCAACACGATGGAAAAAGTTGCTAAACTGAAACCGGCATTCAAGAAAGACGGTACAGTTACCGCAGCTAACGCTTCCGGTATCAATGATGGTGCTGCAGCGCTGGTTGTTATGAGCAAAGAAAAAGCAGAAGAACTTGGCATTACTCCGATGGCTACCATCGTTTCCTATGCAACAGGCGGCGTAGATCCGAAGATCATGGGTGTCGGACCTGTTCCGGCTTCCAGAAAAGCTATGGAAAAAGCCGGCTATACCATTGAAGATTTCGATCTGATCGAAGCAAACGAGGCATTTGCAGCACAGTCTCTGGCAGTTGCAAAAGAACTCGGCTTCGATATGGAAAAGGTTAACGTAAACGGCGGCGCTATCGCTCTTGGACATCCTGTAGGAGCATCCGGTGCCCGTATCCTTGTCACCCTGCTTTATGAAATGGGCAGAAGAGATGCTAAGAAGGGTCTTGCAACCCTCTGCATCGGCGGCGGCATGGGCCAGGCTCTGATCGTTAAGAGAGACTGATCATAACTGATTAATCATTTCCGCAAATACAGAATGCCTCCGGCGTAAACGCATTCGCTGATTGTTTCCGTCGGAGGATTCTGATATTTGCGGATTCTGATTGATTAAGCAGTTACGATACATTGGAGGAAAAAAACAATGAGAGACAAATTTATCACAGCAAAAGAAGCTGCTGCTATGATTCCGGATGGCGCATCTGTAATGGTCGGCGGCTTTATGGCCAATGGTACACCGGAATCTATCATGGATGCGCTTGTTGAGAGAAACGCCAAAGACCTGACAGTTATGTGTAATGACGGTGGATTTGGTCCGGTATTTGACGAAGAAGGCAAGGAAGTTGTTGGCCCGAAAGGCAATGGCAAGCTGATCAAAAACCACAGTGTTAAGAAACTGATTGCAACCCATATCGGCCTGAACAAACAGGTTGCGGAACAGATGAACAATGGTTCTCTGGATGTAACTCTGATTCCTCAGGGCTCTATGGTTGAAATGATCCGTGCAGGCGGAGCAGGCCTGGGCGGCGTTCTGACTCCTACCGGTGTTGGAACGGATGTTGCAGAAGGCAAAGATGTCATTACCGTTGATGGTAAGGAATATCTGCTGGAGAAACCGCTGCACGCTGATTTCGCAGTCCTTCGCGGCAATATTGTTGACAGAAAAGGTAACGTATTTTACAAAGGTACAACCAAGAACTTCCAGGTAGCTATGGCAACTGCAGCTGATACCGTTATCGTAGAAGCTGAAAAAATAGTAGAAATCGGCGAACTGGATCCGGATTATGTAATGACTCCGTTTATCTTTGTTGATTATATTGTAGTGGAAGGAGACAAATAATGGCAAACGTAAAGGAAATTATTGCTCATCGTGTCGCTCAGGAATTAAAGGACGGTTATGTAGTAAACCTGGGTATCGGTCTGCCGACACTGGTAGCAAACTATGTACCGGAAGGCATGGAAGTACATCTGCAGTCTGAGAACGGCATTATCGGTATGGGTGGTGTTGTTAGCGAAGAAGAAGCTGATAAAAACGTTGTTAACTCCGGTGGTGTAAACGTAAACGTACATCCCCATGCAGCATTCTTTGATTCCGCAACATCCTTCGGTATCATCCGTGGCGGACATGTAGATATGACCGTACTGGGCGCTCTGCAGGTAGATCAGGAAGGCAACATTGCTTCCCATATCATCCCCGGCAAAATGGTTCCCGGTATGGGCGGCGCTATGGACCTGGTGGTAGGCGCAAAGAAGGTTGTTGTAGCAATGACCCACACCAACAAAGGCAAACCGAAGCTGTTTGAGAAGATTTCCCTTCCTGCAACAGCTCTGAAAGCCGTTGATATGATCGTTACCGAAATGGGTGTGATCGAAGTGACTGACAGAGGTTTTGAACTTCGTGAGCTGGCTCCCGGAGTTACCGTTGATGATATCAAGGCAGCAACCGCTGCTCCGATCATCGTTGAGGGCGAGATCAAGGAAATGTGCATGCCGGCTGAATGATCCGGGCTGTTCCATTTCGCTGATCATTGATAAGGCAGGAAGATCTATGGATTTTCCTGCCTTTTTGTAATCTGCTGATAAAAACTTGTTAATGCTGCAGGAGAAAAAGATATGTATCATCTGATCAGAGTAGACAGTCATACCTGGGCTTTTGAAGATCGAATGCCGGATGGAGACATTGTTCGCTTTTTTGTGCTGGATGGAAAACAGAAATGCCTTGTGATCGATTCCGGTTATCTGCTGGTGGACGTAAAGGGCATGGTGTCTGACCTGCTGAAGAAGGAAGGCCGAGACCTTTCTTCCGACGGAAAGACCAAGGAAATCCTTCTGGCAAATACCCATGGGGATTATGATCATACCTGTGGAAACGGTTCTTTTTCCTCTTTTTATATCACCGGTACAGATTATGTAAACTGCGGACTGGAAAAACAGTTTCCCGACGCAGGATATATTGCTGCGGAAGAAGGAACGCAGATCGAGCTGGGGGAGAGGACGATCCGGTATTATCTGGCTCCGGGGCATACGTACGGAAATGCAGTGATCCTGGATGAAACAGATAAAATACTGTTTCCCGGCGATATGGTCCAGACCGGCACCATGTTTATGTTCGGAGAACACAGATGTCCGGACCGCATGGAAGAAAGCCTGTTAAAACTGATAGGAATGAAGGACCTTTATGAGAAGATCTATTCCTGCCATGGAAAGCTGATCCTTCCTCCGGATGCGGTAGATCAGACCCTTTCCGTGTGGCGGAAGGTACGTCAAGGACAGGTGAAACCGGAGCGGGCTACGGTGTTCGGTACAGTGGAAGTAGACCTGTACCGCTGTGGATTCTGCAATTTTTACTGTGATATCAAAAACAGCTGACCACCGGAAACGGTGCATAAAGAAAGGGAGTTTCATGTTTATGAAACTCCCTTTTCGGAATCCGTGTATCAGACGAGTTTATTTGGAGAACAGTACTTTCTTAAGCTCTGCATAGACCGGAAGAGAATCCTTGC
Source organism: Parasporobacterium sp. (assembly GCA_017510065.1). GTDB lineage: Bacteria > Bacillota > Clostridia > Lachnospirales > Lachnospiraceae > RGIG5612. Next base: position 109,885 of record JAFWOB010000137.1, on the reverse strand, counting down.
GCGGAGTAGCCGGTTCGCCCTGGATCAATGGCATGACATAATCAAGATATTCCTTCTTGATACCGTCGCCGGTCTCATTGATCCATTCCATTGGGAATTTCTTTTCGGTGTTGGCAACATCAGAGAGATCAAAGAGTTTGATGTCACAGACGTATTTGCCGTCCTCGTATCTGCGCTCGTATCCAACCATCTTATCCGTAATGCCATTAACAGCATTGAGAACTGCAGCTTCGCCGGAACGGAAGGATTCGTTGATATCGGTAGCAGAAGCCAGATGAGCACCGCATCTCTGGAGCAGGGACAGCTCGATACCGCGGACCTTGGCGCCTGTTTTTTCTCCAACGACAGCAGCCAGTTTTGTAGCAAGGCCACCCAACTGTGCATGTCCGAATCCATCGGTTGCGGAAGTGCTTGCTTCAGAAACAAATGTACCGTCAGCAAACTGCAGACCTTCGGAAACTGCTACGATACAGTATTTTCTTTCTTTATAGATCTTTTCCACCTTTTCCAGGAAGCTGTCCATATCGAAGGGAAGCTCAGGCAGGTATACAAGATCCGGACCATGACCGTATGCTGCAGCGATGGAAGCAGCTGCTGCAAGCCAGCCGGCGTGTCTTCCCATGATCTCAACAATACAGATCATACCTGTATCATAAACTCTTGCGTCGTGATAGACTTCCATAATGCTGGTCGCAATGTATTTGGCAGCGCTTGCATAGCCGGGGCAGTGGTCTGTACCGAACAGGTCGTTATCGATAGTCTTCGGAACTCCCATGACACGGCATTCATACCCGACCTTCTGCATATATTTGGAAATCTTGTTGCAGGTATCCATGGAATCATTTCCACCGTTATAGAAGAAATAACGGACATCATATTTCTGGAAGATCTCATAGATGCGTTTGTAATCGGTATCATCTACATCAGGATCTTTCATTTTGTATCTGCAGGAACCCAGAGCAGATGACGGCGTATAAAGCAGTTTTTCCAGTTCTGCAGGATCTTCCTGATCCATATCGAACAGTCTGTCGTTCAGAACACCTTTGATTCCGTATTCCGCACCGAGAACATGGGTAATATTCGGATTTTCAATAGCAGTCTTGACAACTCCGTATAAACTGGAATTGATGACCGAGGTTGGCCCGCCGGACTGTCCGACGATGCATGCACCTTTTAATACAGCTGACATATAATTAGTCCTCCCTTAAGTAATCTGACAGATATACAGTCACCCGAAAAAATGGGGCTGAATAACGTTCCGGCACTTATTTTAGCACAGGTTGTGTAAAATATGTATAGTTATATTGTGGAAATATGTTAATTTTATAACATTTTTTTGTTTAATTTTTCGGATGACTATGTTATGATAGGGGACAGTGAGCTTACAAAATACGTATTTCAAAGCAATCTTTATTGTGCATAAAGGAGGATAATATTATGCCATTAGTAACAAGTACAGAAATGTTCAAAAAAGCGTATGACGGCGGTTATGCGATCGGAGCATTCAACGTTAACAACATGGAGATCGTTCAGGGCATCACAGAAGCTGCAAAAGATTTAAATGCTCCGCTGATCCTTCAGGTTTCCAAAGGTGCACGTGCTTATGCAAATCATACTTACCTTATGAAACTGGTGGAAGCAGCTGTTATCGAAACACAGCTCCCGATCTGTCTGTATCTTGACCATGGCGATACCTTTGAGACATGCAAGAGCTGTATCGATGGCGGTTTTACTTCTGTTATGATCGATGCTTCCTCCAAACCGTTTGCCGAGAATATCGAGATCACCAAACAGGTTGTGGAATATGCACATGATCACGGTGTTGTCGTTGAAGCAGAACTGGGTACCCTGGCAGGTATTGAAGATGAAGTGAAAGTAAGCGCGGAAGACTCTTCTTATACCCGTCCGGAAGAAGTAGAAGAATTCGTAAGCAAAACAGGCTGTGACTCCCTGGCAATTGCTATCGGAACAAGCCATGGTGCTTATAAGTTCAAACCGGGCACAAAACCGCAGTTAAGATTTGACGTTCTGGAAGAAGTTTCCAAGAGACTTCCGGGATTCCCGATCGTTCTTCACGGATCTTCTTCTGTTCCGCAGGAATTCGTAGAGAAGATCAATCATTTCGGCGGCAATATGCCGGGTGCAGTAGGCGTTCCGGAAGACCAGCTGAGAAAAGCAGCTTCCATGTCTGTCTGCAAGATCAATATCGACTCTGACCTGAGACTGGCAATGACTGCCACCATCCGTGAGTTCTTCGCAGAGCATCCGGATAAATTCGATCCGAGAGAATATCTGAAACCGGCTCGTCAGGCGATCAAGGAAATGGTTGCCCATAAGATCAAAGACGTTCTCGGCTGCGACAACAAAGCCTGAGTCAGCTGCCATTAAACATATTTGAGTATTTACAGTGCTGTCATATTTCGATATGATAGCACTGTATTTTTTTAATCGAAATCGATCCGAGAGATCATGCCGGTCCGGATTACAGAACAAAGGAAGCAAACTATGAAAACATATAAAGTTACGATAAAACCGCAGAATCTGATCGTAGAAGCGCCGGAAGGAGAAACCCTTCTTGCCGTGCAGATCCATGCCGGACTGACTCCGGATGCACCCTGCGGGGGGCAGGGTACCTGCGGGAAATGCCTGGTGGATGTTCTGGAAGGAGATGCATTCCGGACAGTTACTGCATGCCAGTATCCCGTGGACAGAGACCTTGTGATCCGGCCTCATGAAAAAAAGACGTTTCATATTCTGGAAAGCGGGATCAGAAGAGAGCTTGGCACCCTGGATCCGCAGATCAGTGAAGGATACGGTGCTGCATTTGATATCGGGACGACTTCTGTTGTCTGCTATCTGCTGGATCTGGCGGATGGTCATATGGCTGCCAGAGCCAGTATGCTGAATCCTCAGAGCCAGTTTGGCGCTGATGTGATCTCCCGATGCGAGTACGCCATGGAAAAAGGCGTTGAGGTGCTGTCTTCTACGATTCGTAAGGCTTTAAACGAACTGATAGAACAGGTGTGCCGGTCGGCGGGGATCAAAAAGGAACAGATCAGGCTTCTGACGGTGGTCGGCAATACCTGTATGCACCATCTCTTTATGAATATTGATCCCAGACCCCTTACGGTGGTTCCCTATGAAGCTGTCATGAAGGAAGAGGTTACCATGAAAGCCTCCGATGCGGATCTTCATGTGCATCCGGACGCACTTTTGCAGGTGCTTCCGAATATAGCCGGATTTGTGGGGGCAGATACCGTGGGATGTCTTCTTGCCACGGAATTTGATACCCTGGATGAGATCAGCCTGATGATCGATATCGGGACCAATGGTGAAATGGTCATGGGAAACCGGAAAAGAATGATCGCCTGTTCCACGGCTGCCGGCCCTGCCTTTGAAGGAGCCAAGATCGAATGCGGCATGCGGGGGACGGAAGGTGCTGTCGATCATGTGCGGCTGGAGGATGATCGTCTGGTATGCCATGTCCTTGGTGATCTTGACGAAGACAAAGCAGCCGGCATCTGCGGCAGCGGGCTGATGGACGCAGTTGCAGCTGCGCTGGATGCGCAGATCATCGATGAGTCCGGAAAGATCGATGAAGACTGTGAACAGGTTTTCCGTCTGGAAGGTTCCGGAATGCTTGCAATCCGGCTGACAGAACATGTTTATCTGTCACAGAAAGATATCCGGGAAGTGCAGCTGGCCAAAGGAGCTGTAGCCGCCGGCATCGAACTGCTGGCAGAAAAACTGGGGATCGGCATCGGCGATGTCAAAAGGATCATGATCGCGGGAGCCTTCGGGAACTATATGGATCCTCATTCTGCCTGCCGCATCGGTATGATCCCTTCCACGCTGGAAGAGCGGATCGAAATGATCGGCAATGCAGCGGGAGAGGGCAGCATCATTGCAACATTAAATTATCAGGAGTTCCTGCGTGCGGAAAAGATCCGGAAAAAAGCAGAGTTTCTGGAACTTGCCTCTTCTCCTGATTTTCAGGATACATTTGTTGATAATCTGCTGTTTGAATAAACGGAAGGAGAAGGATGATGCAGGAATTATTAAAGGCTTTGGAGGAACTGGGCTTCGAAACCGTGAAGGAACTGGATGTTTCCACGCTGAAAGCACTTCCGGAAGTGCGTCAGATGTGTGAGGTAAACACCTGCGGCGTATATAATCAGAGATGGTCCTGTCCTCCGGGCTGCGGATCCATTGAGGAGTGTGATGCCATCATGCATCAGTACACGCACGGGATCCTGGTTCAGACCATTGGAGAGATTGAAGATACCCTTGACTGGGAAGGGATCATGGAAGTAAAGGAAATCCATGACAAACGTTTTCTTCAGGGGACCGAACGGGTAAAGGAACATATAGAAGATGTGCTTCCTTTAGGGGATGGAGCCTGCACAAGGTGCAAGACCTGTACATATCCGGATGCTCCCTGCAGATTTCCGGATCTGAAAAGCTCTTCCATGGAAGCATTCGGACTGTTTGTATCGGACGTCTGCAAAAAAAACGGCGTCGGCTATAATTACGGCCCTGGAAAAATGTGCTATACAGGATGTTATCTGTTCTGCATCTGATTGAAATCTCAATCATGATACGTTAAAATGATGTAGATTAAATACATTCCATGGAGGCGGATGATGAGAGTATTTGATTATCTTAATGCACCATGCAGGCTATTAACTCCGGAAATGGTTCAGATGCTCAGCCGGATCCATGAATATCACGGCCGGCAGGAGCTGATGCTGAAGTCCTGTGAACAGGAACTTCTAAAGATCCATGTCAAGAAAAGACCGGAAGAGGAAGATCCGGAATATGAACCCGTCCGTCCCGCTGAATATGATGATCTGTATGAGATGATCAGCACGAATTATCAGATCATTCATCTTTACCCGAAAGACATTCTGCAGTTTCATAGAAAACTGTACGCTTCTTCCGGACGCTCTTTTGGCGGGCATTACAGAGAAGCTTTCAATAAAGAGGACGAGAGAGTATCTTCCGATGCTTCCCGCAGCATTGATATTGAGCGAAAGAAAAGCAGAAAGAAAAACACCGGATATGTGGTCCGTGCTGCCCAGGTAGAGGATTGTCTGGAATCTTTGTGCGAAGAGTTCAATATGGCATGGGAAGACGACCGGCATGAAAAACTGCTCCTGATCCCGATGTTTATTATTGATTTTATCAATATTCATCCGTTTGATAACGGCAATGAAAAGATCAGCCGCCTGCTGATCCATCTGATGCTGTGCAAAGCCGGATACCCTCTCGGAAATTATATTGATCTCGATCAGCTGATCGACAAATCCGTCATGACCTATTATAACGTGATGGAAGCCAGTTCCGAAAACTGGAATGAAGGAAATAACGATTATACGATGTTCACTGCCTTTTTCCTGAGCCTGATCTCAAGAGGCTACAGCAGGTTTGAGCATCTGATCCATAAAACGATTGAAAACCGCCATGCTCTTGAAATGAAAGAGGCGGAAAGACAAAAAGAACAGGAACAGTCTGAAACTATTTTACAGAAGCAGTCCATTCCCGAAGATATTAATAACACAGAAGGCGGCGCTGTATTCGAAGTCCCCGCTGTCAAAAAGGTCCGCAAGCTGTCCAAACCGGATAAGATCAGACAGCTGATCGATGCTGCCGGCGAAAAGATCACAAAGAAAGATATCATGGCTACATTTCCTGATATCAGTAAAGTGACCGTGGAAAGAACACTGACCGACCTGGTGAAGTCCGGATATATCATTAAAGTGGGAGGCGGCCCTTCTACGGCTTATATTAAGGCGGAAGCGGATAACCCGGAAATATAGTGAAATATTTTCATATAAATCAAACGATATTCCATGGAAATATGAAAAGATATCATCTATAATGCACCTTGATTTATTACGTTCATAAGGGCGGAATAGTCTGCCTTTAAATAATTTTATTTTTTCACAGGAGGAAAAAATTATGTCAAAAATTCAGGAAATTGCTCAGGCTGTCGAAGCCGGCAAAGCAAAGATCGTGACAGGTCTTGTGCAGGAAGCATTGGATGAGGGGTTTGCCCCGATGGACATCCTGAACCAGGGCCTTATCGATGCAATGGGTGTGATCGGCGAGAAGTTCAAAAACAATGAGATCTTCGTTCCGGAAATGCTTGTAGCAGCCCGTGCCATGAAGAAGGGCGTTGAGGTTGTAAAACCGCATCTTGGTGATGGCAGCGCAGCAGTTAAGGGAAAACTGATCATCGGTACGGTGCAGGGAGACCTTCATGATATCGGTAAGAACCTTGTCAGCATGATGATCGAATCTGCCGGATTTGAAGTCATTGACCTTGGCGTTGACGTTCCGAAGGAAAAATTCATCGAAGGCGTTTCAGATCCGGATGTCGTTCTGGTTGGATGTTCTGCACTTCTTACCACTACAATGCCTGCACTTCGTGAAACCGTGGAAGCACTGAACCAGCTCCCGAACAGGTCTCAGTTCAAGATCATGGTAGGTGGTGCTCCGGTTACCCAGGAATTTGCTGACGAGATCGGCGCTGATATCTATACAGAAGATGCCGCAGCTGCAGCAGAAGCAGCTAAAGCAGCCGTTGCTTAATCATCTTCACGTAACGGTCATATTGTGATCATTTATGCAGTAAAAAGTCATGTCTTAAGATCGGCTTTTTACTGCATTCTTTAAAAGAGAGAAAAACAGATGGACTATCAGGAAGCATTACAATATATCAGCAGTGTCAACTGGAAAGGATGTGTTCCCGGGCTGGGACGGATCACAAAGCTTCTGGATAAACTGGGGAATCCTCAGGACAGCCTGAAGTTTGTCCATATCGGCGGAACAAACGGAAAAGGATCCACAGCAGCATTTGTCTCCAATATTCTCCGACAGGCAGGGTATAAAACAGGACTCTTTATCTCACCTTATATCGAAGTGTTCAATGAGCGGATGCAGATCAATAACCGGTATATTTCTGATGAAGAGCTGGCACAGATCACCACTTATATCCGGCCTTTTGCGGATTCGATGGAAGATGCGCCGACCGAGTTTGAATTTAATACTGCGATCGCCATGGTATATTTTCAAAAGAACCACTGTGATATCGTAGTCCTGGAAGTCGGAATGGGTGGGGAATACGATGCCACCAATGTGATCCGTTTCCCGGAAGCGGCAGTCATAACGGCAATTGGTCTGGATCATACGGAGTATCTGGGTGATACAGTAGAAAAGATTGCGGCAACCAAAGCTGGCATTATCAAACCCGGCTGTGACGTGGTCCTGTACAGTCAGGATGAAAATGTAACAGAAGTGATCCGGGAAAAATGCAGGGAAAAGAATGCATCACTTTATCTGTCGGAACCGGATAAGCTGACGCTGTTGTCTGCAGACATCGATGGGCAGACGTTTCAGTCGCCTTATGGAAATCTTTTTATTTCCCTTGCAGCAGCTTATCAGAAAAATAACCTGGCAGTTGCCCTGAAAACGACAGAGGTCCTGATAGCACGCGGCTATCATATCACACAGGACGATATCCGGCAGGGTCTTGCTGCAGCAAAATGGCCCGGGAGATTCGAAGTACTTCACCGCGACCCGGTCTTTATCGTAGACGGAGCCCATAATCCTCATGGAATGACGGCAGCCGTTAAAAGCCTGAAAGAGATCCTCCATGGAAGGAGGGCAATCCTCATTTTCGGAGTCCTGGCGGACAAGGATTATGAAGGAATGCTGCGTCTTCTTCTTCCGCTGGCACAGAAGATCTACTGCGTATCCCCGGACAGCCAGCGTGCCCTGAATGCAAATGCTCTGGCAGAAACGATACGGCAGCTGTGCTGTAACACGTTGGGACAGGAAGAAACCTGTGGAGAGGATGATCCTGGACTGATTCACGAGGTGAGGTCTTTTAACGGAGTCGGTGATGCAATCGATGCCGCCTTTGCTGCTGCATCTAAGCAGGATGTGATCTGTGCGCTGGGTTCTTTATACATGATCGGGGATATCAAATCTTATATGGCTGTATATCAGAAGGGGAAAGACAATGAAAATGATTGAAAAGGAATGCACTGCATTTGTGGAAGAACTTGCATCTGCCGCTCCCGTACCGGGAGGCGGCGGCGCCGCAGCTTTATGCGGAGCGATAGGCACAGCTCTCGGTCATATGGTCGGGTCACTGACAGCAGGCAAGAAAACCTATGCGGAAGCAGAACCCAGGATCCGGGAAATGATGTCCCGCTGTGAGATCCTGCAGAGAGAGCTTTTGGAACTGGTAGATAAGGATGCGGAAGGTTTCCGGCCTCTTTCCGATGCTTATCGTCTTCCTTCCGATACGGAAGAAGAAAAACGCCTGAAAAAGGAAAAGATAGAGCAGTGCAGCAAGGATGCCTGCCTGGTTCCGCTTCAGATCATGGAAAAATGCTGCGAAGCGATCGAGCTCGCCGGTGAATTTGCTGATAAAGGCTCTCGCCTGGCAGTATCAGATGCTGCCTGCGGGGCTGCTGTCCTGGAAGGAGCACTGAAAGCCGCTTCCCTGAATATCTTTATCAATACAAAAAGTATGGATGACCGTATCTTTGCAGATCAAATGAATGAAAAAACGCAGACGATGCTTCAAACCTTTACCAAACGCGCGCAGGAGATCTTCGATAAAGTTGCCGGACAGCTGAATCCTGTGCTGTAGAAATAACATTCGCAAACATTAACTGCTCTTCAAAAAAGAGGAACTGCCATAAAGACAGTTCCTCTTTTTTCGCATCCGGCCTTCATGGTGTGTTTGTAAGAATGAGGTTTTAGCAAAAGACCGGTTATGATCTGTACAAAGCAGCAAATCAGGATCAGATTCCCTGCCACAGCATAGCGTCCGCAACTTTCAGGAATCCTGCGATATTGGCTCCTGCTGCATAGTTGCCGGGCATACCTGCTTCGATGGCAGCGCTTTCACATGCCTTGAAGATACTGACCATAATATCTTTCAGTTTCGCGTCCACTTCTTCTGCACTCCAGTAAATCCGCTCGGAATTCTGTGTCATCTCAAGTCCGGATGTTGCTACACCGCCGGCATTGGCTGCCTTGGCCGGTCCGAACAGAACGCCTGCTTCCTGGAATGCTGCGATCGCTTCCGGTGTAGAAGGCATGTTAGCGCCTTCGCAGACACACATAACGCCGTTTGCGATCAGAGCTTTTGCACTTTCCAGATCGATATCATTCTGAGTAGCGCAGGGAAGAGCAATATCGCATTTGATCGTCCAGATCCCTTTATAACCTTCTGTATAGGTGGCTTCCGGATGATATTCCACATACTCTTTGATACGGGCACGTTTTTCTTCTTTCAGGACACGGATGCATTCAAGATCCAGACCGTTTGCATCGTATACATATCCGTTGGAGTCACACATGGCCACAACTTTGCCGCCCAGTTCTTCTGCCTTCTTTGCCGCATAGATCGCAACATTTCCGGAACCGGAGACAACGACTGTCTTGCCTTCAAAACTTGTTCCGGCTGCTTTAAGCACCTGCTCTGTGAAATAGCACACTCCGTAACCAGTAGCCTGAGTACGGATAAGAGATCCGCCGGAACCGACTTTCTTGCCGGTGATCACGCCGGTGAATTCGTTGGCCAGTTTCTTATACTGTCCGAACAGATAGCCGACTTCACGTCCGCCGACACCGATATCACCTGCCGGTACGTCTGTATCAGCGCCGATATGACGGTACAGTTCGTTCATGAAACTCTGGCAGAATACCATAACTTCATGGTCTGATTTTCCTTTGGGATCAAAATCGGAACCGCCTTTGGCACCGCCCATGGGAAGAGTGGTGAGGCTGTTCTTGAAGATCTGTTCAAAGCCGAGGAATTTCAGGACAGACAGATTGACACTTGGATGGAAACGAAGGCCTCCTTTGTAGGGACCGATCGCAGAATTGAACTGGATACGGTATCCGCGGTTCACCTGCACCTTGCCGGCATCATCTACCCAGGGTACACGGAACATGATCACACGCTCCGGCTCTACGAGACGTTCCATAAGGCTTGCCTCTTCATATTCCGGGTGTTTTTCCACGATTGGCTCGAGGCTTTCAAATACCTCATCCACAGCCTGAAGGAATTCTTTTTCATTTCCGCATCTTGTTTCGAGGTCACTGTAAACTCTCTTTAAATATTCATTCTTAAGGGCCATTTATAAACTCCTTCCGTATTAACGCGTTAAAGCGATATGATTAACGAAAATTATTTTATAACTATCATAAATGATATGCAAGAAAAAAATGAAAAAAATCCTGCATATCCCAAATGCTGTCAGACGCCAATGAATATAACCTTGAATTTAACGATAAATGATAGTAAAATTCCCCCTATATGGGACGGTCCGGCCGCCCTGATTTTAATGTAATGATATCGAGAAGAGGACATGCAGATGGCTGATTTGAAAGAGAAAAAGCAGGCAGTGATCGCGCTGGACGCCATGGGCGGAGATTATGCTCCTTCAGAACATGTGAAAGGCGCAGTTGAAGCTGTCAATGCCCAGCAGGGATTTCTCATCAAACTGTTCGGTGACCGGGAAAAACTGGAGGCAGAGCTGGCGAAATACCAGTTTGACAAGAACAGGATCGAGATCGTTCATTCAGAGAGTGTAGTGGAGAACTGCGATGTGCCGACTGTCGCAATCCGGAAAAAGAAGGATTCTTCCATGGTCATGGGACTGTATGCCCTGAAAGAGGATGAAGCGCAGGCATTCATTTCCTGCGGCAACACAGGAGCTCTTTTAGTCGGTGGACAGACGATCGCAGGAAGGATCAAAGGGATCGACCGGGCAGGTCTTGCTTTTCTGGTTCCATCGGAAAAAGGACCGGTACTCATCATGGACTGCGGTGCAAATGTAGACTGCAAACCGGAGATGCTGGTACAGTTTGCCAGGATGGGTTCGATCTATATGGAGACCGTTCTGGATGTAAAACACCCCAGAGTCGGTCTTGTCAACATCGGAGAAGAAGAATCCAAAGGAAATGCCCTGGTCCATGAATCCTTTCCTTTATTAAAAGAATGCTCCGAGATCAATTTTGTCGGGAGTGTGGAGAGCAGGGGCATTACGGAAGGGATCGCGGATGTTGCCGTCTGTGACGGATTTACCGGCAATATCATTTTAAAGTCCTTTGAAGGCGTTGCGGCAATCATGCTGAAAGTCATCAAAGGCGCTATGATGAAAAATATCAGGACTAAAATAGGGGCAGCTCTTATGAAAAGCGAACTGAAAAAATCCCTGGAGCTGTTTTCTGTAGAAGAATACGGCGGGGCCCCTATGCTGGGGATCAAGAAGCTTGTTGTTAAAACGCATGGCAATTCCAAAGCACCTGAGATCAGAAATACGATCCTGCAGTGCAGCAAAGCTGTTGCAGAAGATCTCACCGGAAAGATTGAGAGGACATTTTATGGAATTTGAAAAGTTAAAAGAGATCATTGCTGAAGTATTGAACACCGATCCGGAAAAGATCACGGAAGAGACCAGATTTGTAGAAGATCTCGGGGCTGATTCCCTGGATGTTTTCCAGATCATCATGGGTATTGAAAAGTATTTTGAAATCACGATCGAAGATTTTCAGGCAGAAAAGATCGTTACAGTAGGAGACGCTGCCTGCGAGATCCGTAATTCCTTGAAGTAATCATTATGAAGAATATTGAAGAACTGCAGCAGATCATCGGGTATCATTTTAAAGATCTGCAGCTTCTTGTCACAGCCCTTACCCACAGTTCCTATCTGAATGAAAGCAAGGGCCGTGACAGTCTGCCTGCGGATAATGAAAGGCTTGAGTTTTTCGGCGATGCGATCATCGAGTTTTATGTGAGCGACTACCTGTTTCATAAATATGATGATACGCCGGAAGGGGATATGACCAAACTTAGGGCTTCTATGGTCTGTGAACAGAGCCTGGCGGAATGCAGCCGCCAGATCGGGCTTGGCTCCTATCTGAATATGGGAAAAGGAGAAGAATCCTCCGGCGGAAGGGAAAGACCTTCCATCACTTCCGATGCATTTGAAGCGCTTACCGCTGCCATCTATCTGGATTCCGGAAAGGAAGCGGCAGAAGCTTTTATACGGGAACATCTGATCAAAGTTCTGGAACATAAAACATTGTTTTTTGACGCAAAAACAAGACTCCAGGAAATCATACAGAAAGATCCCGGCGCAAAACTGACTTATGAACTGCTTTCCGAAGAAGGACCGAGCCATAACAAGGTATTTACTTCGGCAGTCCTTTTAAATGGCAGAGAGATCGGAAGAGGATCTGGTCATTCCAAAAAGCTCTCTCAGCAGGAAGCGGCTGTCCATGCAATGGAAACGATCTCACAGGAGGAGATATAAAGTTATGACAAAAAAACAGAAAATCCGTTTCTTCCTGATCGTACTGGCTGTTCTTGCCGCGATCCTGGTTTTGCTGAATGTTGTCCGAAGCACGCCGGGGCATCACGAATCCATCCAGACGGCCATGAAAGATGCTGTCCTTCATGAGACGCACAAGATTGCCTTTTTCGGGATGGAAGTTAATCCCGGGCTTATATCTGCCTTTATTGTGACAGGAATTTTTCTGGTCCTGGGACTTATCGTCAGGTTTGTACTGGTTCCCCGATTCAAAAAGATCCCGGGTAAGATCCAGATGGTCCTGGAACTTGCAGTAGGTCTTTTTGACAACATGGCAAAAAGCAACAGTCCCCATATGAATCGTTTTCTGGGTGCTTATATCTTTACGGCCGGTGCTTATATTTTTGTAGGGACCTTATTTGAACTGATCGGAGTACAGGTAGTGACGACACAGGGAGTTTCCCTTTCTCTCCCGGCGCCTCTGGCGGATATCAACGGCGCTGTCTGTATGGGATGCCTTTCCTATCTGGTGATCATGTCCGGCGGCCTGATCGCGAACGGACTGAAAGGCGTATTAAAAACCCTGAAAGATTTCTCCCTGCCGATCTCTATGAGTTTCCGTCTGTTCGGCGCACTGCTTTCCGGTGCCCTGGTAACAGAAATGGTTTATTATTATCCGCTGACAAGCTATGGCTTTCCGGTGATCGTAGGTGTTTTGTTTACACTGCTTCACGCATTGATTCAGGCCTACGTTCTTACCACCCTGACTTCTGTATTTTATGGAGAGGTTACGGAGAAATCTCCGGCAAAAGCGAAAAAGAAAAAAGAAAAACAAACGGCACAGAATGTCCGTGCCTGAATATAAGAAGATCATTATTTGATCCCAGGAGGAATAACATGACTAAATATCTGAAAATCATTGTTGCCGCACTTGCTGTTGTGATCGTGCTGACCGGCGCAGCTATCCCGATCCTTGCATCCGCTCAGGAGGATACACCGTTACCGGCTGCTGTGCAGGAAGAAATCCCGGAAGGCGAACTGCAGGATGGAGCGGTTATCACATCACAGGCTGAGGCCCAGACAAAGACCAGCAAAGCACTTGCAGCGGCCATCGTTGTAGGTATTGCTGCAGCAGCAGGTGCGGTCGCTATGGCACTTGCCATTTCCAAATCTGTGGAGAGTACGGCACGGCAGCCGGAAGCAGGCGGAAAGATCCAGACCATGATGATGTTGGGTCTTGTGTTTATCGAAACAGCGATCATTTATGCCCTGATCGTAGCAATCCTGATCGTATTTGTCCTGTAAAAGAGGTGTACAGATGAACCAGGTACCATTAAATATAGATTTCTCTCAGATCCTGCTGCATCTTTTTAATGTGGTGCTTCTGTTTGCGATCCTTTATTTTCTGATCTATAAACCGGTCAGGAATTTTATGGAGAAGCGCAAAGGAGAGTATCAGCGCATGGAAGACGAAGCAAACGGAAAGTTAAAAGACGCGGAAGACCTGAAAAAATCCTATGAAGAAAAGCTTTCCCAAGCAGAAGAAGAGATCCGCAGCCTGAAAGAAGAAGCATCCAGGGAAATGTCTGAAAAAGCCGGTGAGATCAAAGAACAGGCTATGGAAGAGGCGCAGGCTATTCTGGACAGAACAAAAGCGCAGGCAGAACATGAAAAGGAGAAGATCCTGGAAAAAACCGGTGAGGAGGTCGCAAAAATTGCTAAACAAGCGGCGTCCCGGGCAATTTTCCAAAATCCTTCGGAAGCCTATGACAGTTTTCTGAAGGCAGCAGAAAAGACCATGGAACAGGATCAGACTCCGGACGAAGGACAGACACTATGAAAACAGGAAAAGCATATCTGTATTCCTCCCTCAGGCCTGATGAAAGGCAGGAGAAAGGATTTGCCGCATTTCTGAAAAACAGGTATCAGCAGGATCTGGAACTGATATGGGTCAATGAACCGGAACTGGACCGTGGATTTCGTCTGGAAGTGGGAAATGATATCTATGACTGGAGTCCGGAGGGACTGTTCCGGCAGTTCCGGAAAACAGTGGAACGACGGAGCAGTAAAAAAGAAGATATTATTCCTCTGCTGAAAAATGCCCTTTCTTCCTGGGAGCTTTCTGCTATTCCGGAAGAGACCGGAATTGTCCGTATGGTCGGAGACGGGATCGCGCGGATCAGTGGTCTGGAGAACGCGTCCTATGGTGAGATCCTGCTGTTTGAAGACGACTCCCGTGGTATGGTGCTCAATCTGACCGACGATGAGGTTGGATGTGTTCTGTTTGATTCGGAAGAAGGGATCAGCGCCGGAAGCATCGTCCGAAGATCCGGAAGAAACGCAGGAGTTCCCGTAGGAGAAGCCCTTCTGGGACGTGTGGTCAATCCGCTTGGAAAAGCGATCGACGGAAAAGATCCCATACAGTCTTCCGAATACCGTCCGATCGAATATGCAGCTCCCGGCATCATTGACAGAAGCCCCGTGGATACCCCTCTCGAAACAGGAATCCTTTCCATTGATTCCATGTTTCCCATTGGAAGAGGACAGCGTGAACTGATCATAGGGGACCGTCAGACCGGAAAAACGACCATCGCTTCCGATACGATCATCAATCAGAAAGGCAAGGACTGCATCTGTGTCTATGTGGCGATTGGGCAGAAAGCATCCTCGGTAGCGCAGCTGGCGGAGAACCTGAGAAAGCATGGAGCTATGGACTACACCATCATTGTTGCCGCGACGGCTTCAGATGCGGATCCGCTGCTTTATATTGCTCCTTATGCGGGATGCGCCATGGCAGAATATTTCATGCTGCAGGGAAAAGATGTGCTGATCGTCTATGACGATCTGTCCAAACATGCTGTTGCCTACAGGACCATCAGCCTTCTTTTGGACCGTCCGCCGGGACGAGAGGCATATCCCGGAGATGTCTTCTATCTGCATTCCAGACTGCTGGAACGAAGCGCCAGATTAAGTCCGGAACAAGGAGGAGGAAGCCTTACGGCGCTTCCGATCGTGGAAACACAGGCAGGTGACGTATCTGCCTATATTCCGACCAATATCATTTCCATTACAGACGGACAGATCTTCCTGGAAAGCTCCCTGTTTTTTGCGGGACAGAGGCCTGCTGTCAATGTAGGACTTTCTGTTTCCCGTGTAGGCGGAGATGCGCAGACGAAAGCAGTCAAGAAAGCAGGGGGTACGTTAAGACTTGATCTGGCACAATACAGGGAATTGGAAGTCTTTAATCAATTTGCCAGCGATCTGGATGAAGAGACCAGAAAACAGCTGGTATACGGACAGGGGCTTATGAGGATGCTCAGGCAGAACCTGAACAAGCCTTATGCACATATCGATAAAGTCATCATATTATGCAGCGCGCTGTCTCATGCACTGGATGGAATTTCACTGGAGAAGATCCCGGAATTTCTGCAGCAGCTGACAGCTGGCTTCAAACATACTTATGCAGATGTCTGCCGACGGATCGACAGTACCGGCGATCTTACAGAGAAGGACCGGGAAACGATCATCCGTTATGCAGGATCGGTCAATGAACAATGGCTGACACAAAAGCAATCGCAAACCGAATAAATAGCATCCGGGATACCAGGAAGATCACAAATGCCATGTATCTGATCTCTTCCACCAAGCTCAAAAAAGCAAGAAAGAGCCTGGATGATACAACTCCTTTTTTTCATCGGTTACGGGAAGAGATCGGCGTGATCGTAGATCATGATATGGTTACGGAAAGCCGATATCTGACAACACCGGAAAAACTGAACAAAGAAGGCCGGTGGGGTATCCTGGTGATCACGGCAGATAAAGGACTGGCAGGAGCCTATAACCAGAATGTGATCAAAACGACTCTGGCTCTGACAGAGGAATACCCGGATCATGAACTGTATGTGGTGGGGGAATACGGAAAACATTTTTTCAGCTCCCATCACCAGGAATTCGATACGGACTTCCGTTTTGCCGATACAGAGCCATCCCTGTATGAAGCACGTATGATCGCCGGTTATATCATGGATCGCTATGACCGGGGAATCCTGTCGGGCGTCCATATTGTTTATACGGATTTTAAAAATGCGCTCTCATCCCAGGCTGTGGAAATGAGACTCCTGCCTTTTGCAAGGAGTCATTTTGAAGGGATCACGGAAAGAACAGACGCTTTGGAGTTTGAATATCTGCCGTCTCCGCAGGCTGTTATGGAACGATGCATTCCCGTATACTGCATCGGCATCGTCTATTCGGTGCTGGTCTCGTCCTTCTGCTGTGAGCAGAATGACAGAATGATGGCAATGGACAGCGCTGACCAGAATGCAGACAGTCTGCTGGAGGAACTGACGGTTCAGTACAATCATCTCCGGCAGAACGGTATCACACAGGAGATCACTGAGATTTCGGCCAGTGTCAAAGCAAGTCACAGACGATAGTAAAATCAGAAAGGTAATGATAATGACAGGTAAGATCATACAGGTATCCGGTTCGGTCGTGGAAGCCCAGTTTCCGGATCTGTATCTTCCGCGGATCAGGGAAGCGTTGACGGTAGAGACGGATACAGGGACCAGAGTGATGGAAGTCGCTCTTCATGTCGGGGAAGGCAGAGTACGCTGCATTCTGCTGGCAGGAAGCGAGGGACTCAGAAGAGGCATGACGGTTACTGCTACAGGAAGTCAGATAAAAGTTCCGGTCGGAAGCTGTACCCTGGGAAGGATCTTCAACGTACTTGGTGAGCCGATCGACGGGGGAGGCGCTGTGCCGGAAGACACCGAACGATGGCCGATCCACAGAAAAGCTCCTTCTTTTGATGAACAGAGTACTTCCGCCCAGATCCTGGAAACGGGTATCAAAGTGATCGATATGCTGGAGCCCTATGCAAGAGGCGGCAAGATCGGTCTGTTCGGAGGAGCAGGCGTCGGAAAGACCGTCCTGATACAGGAACTGATCCACAATGTGGCTATGGAACACGGCGGATACTCCATCTTTACCGGCGTTGGCGAGAGATCAAGAGAAGGCAATGATCTCTGGAACGAAATGAAAGCCAGCGGCGTATTCGACAAAACCGCCCTGGTGTTCGGTCAGATGAACGAAGCTCCGGGGGTCCGAATGCGTGTGGCGCTCACCGGACTTACGATGGCAGAATATTTCCGTGACCATGACCATAAGGATATCCTTTTGTTCATCGACAATATCTTCCGTTTTGTCCAGGCAGGTTCCGAAGTATCCACATTGCTGGGAAGGATGCCTTCCGCTGTGGGCTACCAGCCCACACTTGCCTCTGAGATGGGACAGCTGCAGGAGCGGATCACATCCACCCGTTCAGGTTCCATCACTTCGGTACAGGCTGTATATGTGCCGGCTGACGATCTGACAGACCCGGCGCCGGCTACAACATTTTCTCATCTGGACGCCACTACCGTTTTGTCCAGAAAGATCGCGGAGCAGGGAATCTATCCTGCCGTTGACCCGCTGGAATCCACTTCCAGGATCCTGGAAGCAGATGTCCTGGGAGAAAAACACTACAATACGGCGAGACAGATCCAGGCGATCCTGCAGAAATATGCGGAACTGCAGGATATCATCGCGATCCTGGGTATGGAAGAACTGAGTGAAGAAGATAAGCTGACTGTAAGCAGAGCCAGGAAGATCCAGCGTTTCCTGTCACAGCCTTTCCATGTGGCGGAAAAATTTACCGGAGTACCTGGCGTGTATGTTCCTCTGGAAGAAACGATCAGGGGATTCTGCGCGATTATCAGCGGAGAGATGGATTCCTATCCTGAGAGCGCTTTTTATAATGTCGGAACGATCGATGACGCGATCAAAAAAGCTGAAACACTATGAAAGAATTCAGACTGCAGTTCCTGTGCGCGGATGAAAAAGAATATGACGGTCCCTGTGTCTCTGTTAATTTTCCATTGGAAGACGGCTATATGGGGATCCTGGCGGATCATGCCAATATGATCGCGATCATGGAAACCGGAGCCCTGTTTATCAATACAGGCGAAGAGACGGTCGAATATGCCGTCACAGAAGGACTGGTGGAGGTAAAGGACGGAGAAGTTCTTATCATGGCATTTTCCGCGGAAAAGCCGGAAGAGATCGATGAAAACAGGGCAAAAGAAGCTGCTATGCGCGCCAGAATGCGGATGAAGAGAAAGATGAGCAATCTGGAATTCCGGCAGAACCAGGCCGCTCTTTCCAGGGCTATGGCCAGACTGAAAGTAATCAAAGGTCGTCATTAACTGAGGGATAACATGTATTTAAAAAGTATTGAGATTCACGGCTTTAAAAGCTTTGCCAATAAAATCGTGTTTGAGTTCCCGGATGGGATCACGGGCATCGTCGGTCCGAATGGTTCCGGCAAGAGCAATGTGGCAGACGCTGTCCGATGGGTTCTTGGAGAACAGAAAATCAAGCAGCTCAGAGGCGCCAGGATGGAAGATGTTATCTTTGCGGGAACATCTGCCAGAAAACCCCAGAGTTATGCTTATGTCGCGATCACACTGGACAATTCGGATCATAAACTGAAGCTGGATTTTGATGAAGTGACTATTTCCCGCCGTGTATACCGGTCAGGAGAAAGTGAATTCATGATCAACGGTTCTGTCTGCCGTCTGAGGGACGTGCAGGAACTGTTTTATGACACCGGAATCGGAAAAGAAGGATACTCTATCATAGGACAAGGGCAGATCGATAAGATCCTTCAGGGAAAACCCGAGGAACGCAGGGAAATCTTTGATGAAGCAGTAGGAATCGTTAAGTATAAAAAGAGAAAGACGCTTGCACTCCGGAAACTGGACAGCGAGAGACAGAATCTTGCCAGAGTCAGTGATATCCTAAGCGAGCTGCGCAGGCAGGTAGGACCTTTAAAGCGGCAGAGCGAAGCGGCGGAACAGTTTGTCGTCTATAAAAATGACCTGAAGCGTTTCGACATCAATCTGTTTTTGTTTGAAAACGGTGATATTAAGGCACGTATTAAAGATACAGCAGAGAAAGAGGACATTGCAAAGCACAACCTGGAAGAGGCGCGGGAGGAATACGAACAGACAAAGAACGAATATCAGGCACTGAGCGAGGAACTGACTTCCCTGGAGGAAAAGATCTCGGAAGTCAGAAATACCATTTCCAGAAGTCACGTTATGCGGGAAAACCTGAATGGCCGCATTAACGTTCTCGAAGAGCAGATCCATTCTGCAAATGAAGCACAGAGTACATTCAATGAGAGGGTTGAAACTCTTACACGCAGGATCAGTGAGACAGAAGAAGAACAGAACCGTCTGACACAGGAAAAAGAAGAAAACCAGAAAAAGCTGTCAGAAGCAGTTGCTTCGTCCGGCAGAAAAGACAGCGCGGTGCTCGATATCCGTAACCGTAATGACGATCTGCGGCAGAAGATCGAATCCTTAAAGGAACAGCTGATCGGTCTTGTCAATGAAAGAGGAAGTCTGAATGCCCGTCTGGAACGCCTGAACGCCATGATGGATGAAATGAAAAGGCGCCGGGAGGAACTGACGGAAAATCTCCGCAGGTATACTTCTGATAAAGAAGAACGGGAGCAGGAAGTAAAGGATCTGGAAACAGAAAGGTTACTTGCATTGAAGCAGATCGAAGAAACGGAAGCTTCCATAAAAGATCAGACAGAATCGCTTCAGGCAACCGAAAAAGCGATCCGTGATTCAGAAAAAGAATGTTCTGTTGTCAGGGAATCTCTTCTGAAAACCCAGGCGGAACTGGAAAGCCTGCGTAATATTACAGAACGTTATGAAGGGTATGGCAATACGATCCGGGAGATCATGAAACTGAAGGATTCCAGACCCGGGATCCACGGAGTCGTGGCAGATATTATCCGAACCGATAAGAAATATGAGACCGCCATCGAAACGGCTCTCGGCGGCAGCATCCAGAATGTTGTGACCGATACGGAAACAACAGCGAAAAATGTGATCGAATACCTGAAACAGAACAAGCTTGGCAGGGCAACCTTTCTTCCGCTGAAAGCTGTTACAGGGCGAGGCGAGCTGAAAGATCCTGCTGTCCTGGAAGAAAAAGGCGTGATCGGGCTGGCCAGTTCTCTTGTTAAAGTTGATGAACAATATCAGGGAGTGGCACGGTATCTTCTGGGAAAGATCATCGTGGCAGATACGATCGATCATGCACTGGTGATCGCCAAACGATACAATTATTCCCAGATCATCGTTACCCTGGAAGGAGAACTCCTCAACAGAGGCGGCAGTATTTCGGGCGGTGCTTTCAGGAACAAGTCTAACCTGCTGGGAAGACGCAGGGAAATGGATGAGCTGAAGCATAAGGCGGATACCCTGAAAAAACAGTTGAAAGAGCTGGAAAAAGAAACGGAAGATGCCAAAAAACGTAGGAAAGAACTTCAGGCAGAAATGGAGATCTTAAGATCCAGACTGCAGGAACATAAACTGTACAGCAATACAGTGGAAGTCAGCCTGAATGCAGCAAGGAAAAGATCCGAAGAACTGGAAGACAGATTCCGGGATGCAGATACGGAAAGCCGTTCTCTGGAAGAACAGACAAGTGGAATCAATGATGAGAATATATCTATCGGAGACCAGCTGGAGGACAATGACCGGGAAAATGAAAAACTGAAGGCACAGATCCTCGGTCTGGAAAAAGAGCTGGAGAAAGGCAGGGAGGAAGAAGCCAGGGAAACACTTCTGGCTCAGACACTGAAAGTGGATGCCTCCCGTTATACGGAACAGAATCGTCATCTTACCGAGTCCATCTCCCGCATGAAAGAGCAGGCATTGAAATTTGCTTCTGATCTGGAAAATATCCGTGCAGGATATGAAGGAAGCGAAGAACTGATCGAGCAGAAAAATCGTGAGATCGATGAAGTCCGGGAAGTGATCCGGAAAGCGGACGAAGAGATCGAGGAACAGTCCAAGGTCCTTCGCGATCTGGAGTCCCAGAAGGAAGAAAGCAGCATCTCACATAAAGATTTCATAAGCCGCAGGGAAGAATATGCTCAGAGAACTGCTGCCCTCGATAAAGAACTGTTCCGACTGACGTCTCTCCGGGAAAAACTGGAAGAGAGGTTTGAAAACAAAGCAGGGTATATCTGGGACGAATACCAGCTGACGTATAATCATGCGTTGGAACTGCGCGATGCCAGTCTGCAGGATCCGAAAGTCATGAGAGAGCGGATCCAGGAACTGAAAAACAGTATCCGAAGTCTTGGCACCATTAACGTCGGTGCGATCGAAGAATACAAAGAAGTAAAGGAACGGTTCGAATTCCTCTCCGCACAGTATGAAGATCTCGTGAAAGCTGAGAAGGACCTGGTAAAGATCGTCCGCGACCTGGACAGGGAAATGCGCAGACAGTTCCAGAAAGAATTCGGAAGGATACAAGCAGAGTTTTCCAAAGTCTTCCGGGAAATGTTCGGAGGCGGGTTCGGTACGATCGAACTGGAAGAAGACGTGGATATCCTGGAAGCCGGCATAACGGTCATCGCGCAGCCGCCGGGCAAGAAACTGCAGAATATGATGCAGCTTTCCGGAGGAGAAAAAGCTTTGACTGCCATTGCACTCCTGTTTGCGATACAGAATCTGAAACCTTCTCCGTTCTGTATTCTGGATGAGATCGAGGCGGCTCTGGATGATTCCAATATCATACGATTCTCCGGATATCTTCACAAGCTTGTAAAAGATACCCAGTTTATTGTGATCACCCATCGAAAAGGAACCATGGAAGCGGCAGACCGTCTTTACGGTATTACCATGCAGGAAAGGGGTGTTTCTTCCCTGATCTCGGTCAATCTGGCGGATGTAGAGGAAGAAGAGGCGATCTGACAGGGAAATCCATAGAATATGCTTATCCGCGAACAGAGTATGGTTTTATGACAAAAAAAGAAGAAGCCCAATTGAAACGGGAAGAAAAACTGAAAGCAGAAAGGCTCCGTACGGAGCAGTTGAAAGAGTATGAGCGCAGATCCCCGGGGACACTGATCTGCGGGATCGATGAAGCGGGACGGGGGCCTTTTGCAGGCCCTGTCGTTGCCGGTGCGGTCATCCTTGATCTGGATGATCCATGCAGGGAGATCCTGTATCTGAATGATTCCAAAAAGCTGTCTGAGAAAAAACGGGAGCTTTTATACCGGGAGATCCTTTCAAAGGCTGTAGCGGTAGGAATCGGTTACAGCGGTGCCGCTATTATCGATCAGATCAATATCCTGCAGGCAACATACCGGGCCATGCGGATGGCTGTCGGCAATCTGACAGATGTATCCTGCCTGACAGAAGCAGACGATGCCGCAGAGGAGCCGGATACCCATGAACTGGTCCGGCGGCTGATCCGATATGAACTGCCGGATGCAGGCTCCTGCGAATATCCTGTTACCCCTGATCACAGGATCGTGGTTCCGGACCATATTCTGGCAGATGCCGTGCATATCCCGGATCTGGATATCTCTCAGGAAGGGATCATCAAAGGCGATGCGAAAAGCATCAGCATTGCTGCCGGCAGCATTATAGCCAAGGTAACAAGGGATCATATTATGTATGAATATGATAAGCGGTACCCGGAATACGGATTTGCCTCTCATAAAGGATATGGAACCGCAGCCCATATTGCCGCCATCAAAGAGTACGGTATGCTGGATATCCATCGAAGATCCTTCATTCATTTCTAAACAGACTATGTATCAGAAGATCAACAAACGTCATCTGGGTAATTCCTACGAAGATCTGGCATGCGAACACCTGGAAACGGAAGGACTTATTATTCTTGCCAGAAATTACCGGGTAAAAGCAGGCGAGATCGATATCATTGCAAAAGACGGGGAAGAATTGGTTTTTGCGGAAGTAAAGTACCGTGCCAGTGATCAGTACGGCGGGGCTTCCTATGCGATCGGGATGCGTAAGCAAAATACCATTCGCCGCGTGGCTCAGTGGTATATGAAGGAGTTTCATATTCCATTTGATTCATTCTGCCGTTTCGACGCAGTATTGATCGACGGAGAAGAGATCACACATATCAGAAATGCCTGGCAGTAAGCTTGGGATGCAGCCGTAAAAATCCCGTTTAGTCTGCAATTTTATTGTTGACGTGCCTGCATTTTATGTTATAATAGTCCATGCGCGTAAGCGGAAATCCACAACTGGAGGGAGGTTAGTTTTTAGCTTATGTCAAATGTCATCGTTAAAGAAGGCGAATCTATCGACAGCGCTCTTAGACGTTTTAAGAGAAATTGTGCTAAGGCAGGCATTCAGCAGGAGATTCGTAAACGTGAGCATTACGAGAAGCCGAGCGTAAGACGCAAGAAAAAGTCTGAAGCTGCTCGTAAGCGTAAATACAACTAATCAAGCACTAACTAAAGGCAGTCGAAGGATTGCCTTTTTTGTTGTATAAAAACTGGACGGATGATATAATCCGCATTGTTGAAAGAAGCATGCTCGTCATGTATACATGATATCAAAATGACTGATAAGGGGAACTGATTTGAGTGAGATAGAGACCATCATCGATCTTTCCGTGGATACCATCAAGGCTGTTTTCGGAAGCCTGGATGAAAACGTCAAAAAGATCGAAAAGAACCTGTATGTTAAGATCCTTGCCAGGGAAGGCACCATACGGATCATAGGCAGCGAAGACCAGACAGCAAAAGCGAAAAAGGTGATCATGGATCTGGCACAGATTGCAGACAAAGGTGGTCCGGTTACTGCGCAGAATGTAGATTACGCGATTTCCCTCGTCAAAGAAGGAAGCAGTCATACAGTTTCGGAACTGGAACATGATATCATCTGCCGCACGGTAAACGGCAAACCGATCAAACCGAAAACCTTCAACCAGAAACGATATGTAGATGCGATCCGGGACAACATGATCGTATTCGGTCTGGGACCTGCCGGCACCGGAAAAACCTATCTTGCCATGGCTATGGCAATCGACGCTTTTAAACAGGGAGATGTAAATCGGATCATTCTGACCAGGCCTGCGATCGAAGCCGGTGAGAACCTGGGCTTTCTTCCCGGGGATCTGCAGCAGAAAGTAGACCCGTATCTGCGTCCTTTGTATGATGCAATCTATCAGATCATGGGAGCAGAAAGCTATATCTCCAACTCTGAGAAAGGGCTGATAGAGGTTGCCCCGCTGGCATACATGAGAGGCAGGACGCTGGATAATGCTTTTATCATACTGGATGAAGCGCAGAACACGACTCCGGCGCAGATGAAGATGTTTCTTACCAGGATCGGGTTTGGATCAAAAGTGGTCGTAACAGGAGACAGGACCCAGAAGGATCTTCCCAGCGGGCAAGTATCAGGACTGGATGTGGCGATCAGAGTACTGGAAAAGGTGAAAGAAGATATTGCCATGATCAATCTGACCAGTCCGGACGTTGTAAGACATCCTGTAGTCCAGAAGATCGTGCAGGCATATGAAGAATATGAAAAGAAGCACAGCACAGGCCCTGCAGGAAAAGACAGGGCGTCCAGAAACAGGATGCTGTGAGAAGGAGTACCCATGGCGGTCTATATTGAAAATCCTTCGGGATGTAGATTTCAATTTCATTATAAAGTCGTAATACAAAAAGCGGTCAATGCCGTTCTGGAAGACCGGGATATTCCGAAAGAACTGGATGTGAATGTATTGATCGTGTCCCCGGAGGAGATCCGTCGGATCAACCGGGAGACCAGAAATATAGACAAAGTCACGGATGTTTTGTCTTTCCCGTATTTTGAATATCCAGAAGCTGGGGTCTTTGACAGGGATCTGTATGATCCCGCAGAGGAAGAGATCCTGGGAGATATCGTAGTCTGCGGTGAAAAGATCATTTCACAGGCGGAAGAGTACGGTCACAGCCAGAAAAGAGAACTGGCATTCCTGATCGTTCACAGTATGCTTCATCTGACCGGTTATGATCATATGGAGAAAAAAGATGCCGAGATCATGGAAGAGCAGCAGAGAAAGATCATGGATATGATCGGCATCTCCCGGTAAAAAGGATCGGATATGAAACATACGATAAAAAAACGTAATTTCATGGTTCAGGGAGCGATCCTCGGTTTTTCTTCCATTATCGTAAGACTGATCGGAGTGATCTACAGGATCCCCCTGACCAATATCATAGGCGATAAAGGGATTGGTTATTACAGTGTGGCATTTGATATCTATCAGATCCTGCTGCTTCTGTCTTCCTACTCCCTGCCGCTGGCGGTTTCCAAAATGGTCTCGGCCAGGATTGCTCTCGGGCAGTACAAACGATCAAGGAAGATCCTGTACAATGCCCTGGTTTTTGCAGCTGTCGTAGGGATCTGCGCTTTCCTGATCACGTTCCTTCTGGCGGATTTCTTTGCGGGAACCGTCATGAAAGTGCCGCAGAGCGCCGTTGCGCTGAAGGTTCTTGCATTTGCCCTGATCATCCTGGCAGTACTTGGGGTACTGAGAGGTTATTTCCAGGGAATGGGCAATATGATTCCCACAGCGGTATCCAATATCGCCGAGCAGATCCTGAACGCCATTGTCAGCGTCGTGGCAGCCGGTGCGCTGTTTAATTATGGAAAAACAATTGTTCAGGGAAGCTATGATTTTTCCAATGCGCCGGAAGCCTTCGGTGCTGCAGGCGGTACCATGGGTACCGTTGCCGGTGCCCTTCTGGCAATGGTCCTTTTGCTGGTTTGGATGATCCGCTACAACAAAAAGACCAGGTACCTTCTGAAAACAGACCAGTCTGAAGAGGAGAGCACTGCGGAAATCGTAAAGATCCTGATCCTTACCATTGTTCCTGTAATCCTGAATACCGCTATCTACAATCTCAGCAGTGTGGTGGATAAATTTATTTTCAGCAATATCATGATCGCAAAAGGCATGAGCCCTGATACCAGGGACAGCCTGATCGGCATGTTCTCGGGAAAATACTGGCTGATCGTCAATATTCCCATCGCTCTTTCCAGCGCTCTGGCTTCTGCCCTGATCCCATCCGTTGTTTCTTCCAAAGCTAGAAGAAGCCGCCGGGATGTGATCAGCAAAGTAAGATCTTCCATTCAGATGATCACATTGATCGCATTTCCCTGCGCAGCCGGGATTGGTTTTCTGTCCCGTCCGATCATAGATCTTTTATTCCCCACCAGCGATGACCCCGGAAAGATTGCCTTAATGCTTTCCGTAGGATGTCTTACGGTGGTGCTTTACTGTCTTTCTACCATTACCAATTCTATCCTGCAGGGAATTGACAAGATGCGCATACCGGTCTTTCATTCCGCTTTTTCGCTGGCTGTCAATGCGGCAGTGCTGGCTCTTTTGCTGTGGCTGTTTGATATGGACGTCTTTGCCTGGATCATTGCGGATATGATCTTTGCCCTGCTGATGTGTATCCTGAACGCCAGATCTCTTCGAAAGTATCTCAGATATCGGCAGGAAATCAGGTATACATTTATAAAACCAGTGGAAGCATCCATTATTATGGGAGTTCTGGCGTTTTTCTTCCAGGAGATGTTAAACCGTGTCAGCGGACATTCCTATGACATCGTGATCACGATCCTGTTCGCCATCATCGTGTATGTCATATTACTGTTTGCAATGAAAATTATTAATGAAAAGAAACTGAGGATGATACCGGGCGGCACACGGCTGGTACCGGTATTGAAGAAACTGCACTTGCTGGGATGATGAAAGGAGCGGAGAAAGACGAACAAAAAAGAGGCCCTGAATGACCTCTTTTAACCGTTCAAAAGAAAATCGGGATTAAGCTCTTTCGACTTTGCCGCTTCTTAAGCAGGAAGTACATACATGTACGGTCTTGGCTCCACCGGCTGTTTTAACACGAACAGACTTGATGTTGGACTTCCACATTTTATTGGATCTTCTGTGTGAATGGCTGACAGCATTACCAAAATGAACGCCTTTGCCGCAGATATCACATTTTGCCATTGCTTTTGCACCTCCTTTACAGAGTTACTTTGTGTTACGCACGGGGAGTATTTTATCAGATTGCTATAGTAATTGCAAGCGGAATTTGCTAAAATAATCACGGAAAGTAGGAAGAGAAGTATTTCGTCTTTCCGAATAAACTGACAAAGGGATAAAACATGAACGACTACATAGATTCCAGAAAGATGAAAGCGATGTTTCTGGGAGGAACCCGGTACCTTGACAATCAGAAAGATATGATCAATGCGCTGAACGTGTTTCCGGTTCCTGATGGAGATACAGGAACCAATATGTCTCTGACACTGATGAGCGCCGCAAGAGAATTAAAGGATCTTTCTGACGATGCTTCGATTGATGATGTGGGAAAGAAGATCGCGTCCGGCACCCTGAGAGGAGCCCGCGGGAATTCCGGCGTGATCATGTCACAGCTCTGCCGTGGATTTGTCAAAGGAATCGAAGGTGCGAAGGCGCTGAACAGTACCCTGATCGCAGCTGCCTGCGATGTGGCAGTCAGCGCTGCCTACAAAGCAGTCATGCGGCCTCAGGAAGGTACGATCCTGACGGTAGCAAGAGAGGTGGCGTTAAGAGCCAGTGAACTGGCCGCCAGGGATATTACCCTGAAAGAGTTCTTTTCCAGCCTCCTGTCCTATGGACGGGAAGTGCTGCAGCATACACCTGAACTGCTGCCGGTCCTGAAAGAAGCCGGCGTTGTGGATTCCGGCGGACAGGGACTGATCGAGTTCCTGAATGGAGCCTTCGATGCATTTGAAGGGAAAACACAGGACTATGATTTTGAGCCGGAGGTGGAGACTGTTCCTTCCCATCCGATGCTTATCGACACTTCCAATATTGAGACTGCTGAGATCCGTTTCGGTTACTGCACGGAATTTCTGATCGAAACGAAAGCATCGTTCACAGCTGCCGATGAAGAAGAACTGAAAATGTTCCTGAACTCCATAGGAGATTCCATCGTCTGTGTCGCAATGGACGATATTGTTAAAGTTCATGTACATACAAACCATCCGGGGCAGGCGATCGAAAAAGCCCTGACTTATGGGGAACTAAACAGTCTCAAGATCGACAATATGCGTTTTGAGCACCATGAAAAACTGGTGAAGGAATCCGATTACAGGAACGAAACTCTCAAGGAGGCGGTATCTTCCGAAACAATCCCGAAAGAAAGCAGAGCGGAACTGGGATTTGCGGCAGTTTGTTCCGGGGAAGGTATCGCGGAAGTATTTAAAGGACTTAAAGTGGACGCAGTCATAGAAGGCGGACAGACCATGAATCCCAGTACGGAGGATATCTTGGCTGCTATTGATACGATCCATGCGGACCATGTAATACTGTTCCCAAACAACAGCAATATCATTATGACAGCTTCTCAAGCGGCACAGATGTGTGCGGATAAGACTGTCCATGTGATCCCTACCAGGAATATCTGTGAGGGGATCACTGCCATGATCGGCTATGTCCCGTCCTTCAGCGCGGAAGAAAATGTTCAGTTGATGAAGGATGCCATGCAGCAGGTACGATGTGGCGAGGTGACCTATGCGATCCGGGATTCCAGGATGGGTGAAACGTATATTCGAAAAGGCGATTATATGGGTATCGGAGACGGAGAACTCCTTGCTGTATGTGAGGACATGAAAGAGGCGGCTGTCGAGATGATCCAGAAGATGGCCCGGGAAGATGCGGAGTTTATCACGATCTATTATGGGGAAGGAACCACCGAAGAGGATGCGCAGGAGATTGCCGATAAAGTCGGGGAAATCCTTCCGGATGTGGATACGGAGATCACTTACGGAGGACAGGCTGTATACCAGTTTATCATTTCCGTTGAATAACAGATGAGACTGACAGAACTTAAGGGCATAGGAGAAAAAACAGAACAGTTAATGGAGAAAGCAGGGATCCATGATGTCATGGATCTTCTGTTTTTGTTTCCGCGGGATTATGAAGTTTTTTCCACGCCTTGTTCCGTCGGGGAAATCGGCTGCAGGTCTTTTGCTGCCGTACGCGGCGTATTTATACAGGAAGTGTCTGAAAGAAGAGCCAAAAAGCTTCTGATCTCCCAAAGCATTTTCAAGGATGAAACCGGAGCCACCATACGGGCAGTCTGGTTTAACGCTCCGTTTATCAAAAATACGGTCAAAGCCGGAATTCCCTGTGTGCTCAGGGGACGTATCAGCCGCAAGTATCTGATCCCGCAGATCGACCAGCCCAGGGTGTATTCCCTGGCAGAGTATGATCGTCTGGAAGGGACCATGTCTCCTGTTTATCCGCTTTCAAAGGGGCTTACCAATGCTCTTCTGACGAGGGCAGTGAAGCAGGCTCTGCAGACGGAAGAATTATACCGTATCGATGAGGAAGAGTTTCTCCCGGAATCTGTCCGAAAGGAATACGGTCTGTGCAGAAGAAGCATTGCGGTAAGAAACCTTCATTTTCCTTCCGATCGGGAAGCCTTTGTCAAAGCGCAGAAAAGGATGTCTTTCGAAGAGATCTTTCTGTTTATCTATCTCATGAAACGAAACGGAACAAAGCACCTTTCCGAAACCGATCTGAAAATATCGAGGAACCCTCAGACAGATGCTTTTCTGAACAGCCTGCCATATGAACTGACTCAGGCACAGAAAAAGGTGCTGCGGGAAATCGAAGCGGATATGTCCGGCGGTTTCTGCATGAACCGACTGGTACAGGGCGATGTGGGATCCGGGAAAACGATCGTTGCGCTAACGGCTTTGATGGATGCTGCGTTTGCAGGCTATCAGGGGGCGTTTATGGCGCCGACGGAAGTATTGGCAGAGCAGCATTATGAAACTGTCAGCCGACTGTTCCGGGACAGTAACGTGCCTTTGCATGTATCCCTTCTGACAGGATCCATGACAGCGTTGGAAAAACGAGCAGTTTACAATGCCCTGGAAGACGGAAAGATCGATATCCTGATCGGGACCCATGCTCTGATCCAGGAGAAGGTTGTGTTTAAAAACCTGGCTTTGGCGATCACCGATGAACAGCATCGTTTCGGTATCAGGCAGAGGGAAGCCCTGGCGGAAAAAGGCGGCGGGTCCATGCCTCATATGATCGTGATGAGTGCAACGCCGATCCCGAGGACATTGGCGCTCATTCTCTATGGAGACATGGATGTCAGCGTGATCGATCAGGTCCCTGCTAACCGTCTGCCCATCAAAAATGCAGTTGTTGATGATTCCTATCATGAAAATGCCTACCGTTTCATCACCAACCAGGTCAAAGCGGGTCATCAGGCATATATTATCTGTCCTCTTGTGGAATATTCAGAGGGAATCGAAGCAGCTAATGTGGAGGATTATACGGAAATGCTGCGGGACATCCTGGATCCTTCCATCCGGATCGGGAAACTGACAGGCCCTATGAGTGCTTCCAAAAAAAATGAGATCATGGGTAAATTTTCCCGCGGGGAGATCGATGTCCTGGTCTCGACAACGGTGATCGAGGTAGGAGTGGATGTTCCGAATGCAACTGTCATGATGGTGGAGGATGCCAACCGGTTTGGGCTGGCCGCTCTTCATCAGCTAAGAGGCCGGGTCGGCAGGGGAAAAGATCAGAGTTACTGTATTTTTGTTTCCGGAAGCCGTTCGGAAGAAGCCGTGAACAGGCTGCAGATCCTGAATCATTCCAACAATGGGTTTGAGATTGCGGCAAAAGATCTGGAACTGAGAGGACCCGGAGAACTGATGGGGATCAGGCAGTCGGGTGCGCTGGCCTTTGCTTCCTTCGATATCTACCGGGACGGAGAGCTCGCTTCATTGGCTGCAGAAGCAGCAGACAATATCCTGAAGGGAACTGTCCAGCTGTCTGAATCAGAGCGCTCTGCCCTGGAAGAGAAATGTTCTGATCCGAAAAATACGATCCTACTGTAAGAATACACCGGACCGGTTTTGCATTAAAACAGGAAGTATGTTATTATGGTCGGCACTTTAGAAAAATGATGATACTGACCAGGAAAGCAGGTGACAGATATGAATATCGTTATATTATGCGGAGGGATAAGTTCCGAAAGAGAGGTTTCGCTCAGGTCCTCCTGCAAGGTGGCAAAAGCACTCAAAGAAAGAGGCCATAAAGTGATCATGACAGACGTTTTTTTCGGAACGGAGAACATGCTGTCATTTGACGAAGAACAGGATTTTAATGCTGTTGCGGAAGGACTCAGACAACGTAACGGAGAGATTACCCCGGAACGTATCAGGGAAACCGGCCTGTTCGGCCCCAATGTTCTTGAGATCTGCCGGCAGGCTGATATCGTATTTATCGGCCTCCATGGAGAGAATGGGGAAGACGGCAAGGTGCAGGCTGCCTTTGAAGCAGAACACATTCCTTATACAGGTTCGGGACCTGAAGCGTCAGGAATCGCCATGAGCAAGGATGAAACCAAAAAAAGAGTATCTCCTTTTATCCGTATGCCCAAGGGTATCACGCTGAAAAAGGGGGATTACCATCAGGAAGAGATCGAAATCAAGGCTCCCTGTGTGATCAAGCCGAGCAACGGAGGTTCGTCTGTCGGTGTCATGCTTGTGATGAAACAGGAACAGTTTGCGGACGCACTGGAAGAATGCTTCCGGTTTGATGACACGGTACTGGTCGAGGAATATATAGAAGGAAGAGAACTGACCCAGGCTGTTCTTGACGGAACGGCGCTCCCTCCTGTGGAAATCTGTCCGGAGGAAGGCGCATGGTACGATTATACCAATAAATACAGTGGATTTACCAAAGAAGTCTGTCCGGCGGATATCCCTAAAGAGGTCCTTGCCGAAATGTCTGCTTCTTCTGTACGGTTCGGGCAGATCATCGGGCTGTCGGTCTATTACAGGATCGATTATATATTGACTCCTTCGATGGAGCTGTATGCCCTGGAAGCAAATTCCCTGCCGGGTATGACAGACACTTCCCTGGTACCGCAGGAGGCAGCTGCGGTGGGAATCAGTTACCCGGAACTGTGCGAAAAAATCATTGACATCTCCCTTCGAAAATGATTTCCTAATAAAAAGGGTTGTCCTGATAAACGGAGACAGAAAGTATGAAAAATATTACTTTAAAAACAATACAAGATGTTACCGGAGGAAAAGTTTACAACGGCCGGGGAAATATGGATACAGAAGTATCCGCGATCATACATGACAGCAGAAAGGTTTCTGACAACTGTGTGTTCCTCTGCATCAAGGGAGAACGAACAGACGGTCATAATTATGCGCAGCAGGTGCTGGATAACGGTGCTCTTGCTGTGATCTGTGAGAGAAAACTTCCTCTGTCAGGACCTTATGTACTGGTGGATTCGGTTCTGGATGCTGCACAGAAGATTGCGGCTTTTTACAGAAAAACCACAGGGATTAAAGTTGTCGGCATTACCGGCAGCGTCGGAAAGACCAGTACAAAAGAATTTGTCGCAGCGGTGCTTGCGAAGCGTTATCGGGTGCATAAGACAAAAGGAAATCTGAACAATCAATGGGGCGTTCCTTTTACGCTGTTTGGAATCGACGACAGGACGGAGGTCGCAGTCGTTGAAATGGGGATCTCCGATCATGGAGAAATGAACGAACTGGCCCGTATGGCCAGACCGGATATTGCTGTGATCACCAATATAGGAGAAAGCCATCTCGAACATTTCGGCACCAGAGAAGGAATCCTGCAGGCGAAGTCTGAGATCTTCAATTATATGGATCAGAACGGTAAGATCGTCCTGAACGGAGATGATGATAAACTTTCCACGATCGTAAGCGCAAGGGGGATCAGACCATCCTTCTTCGGAATGGGAAATGGATGCCAGGTCACCGCCCAGAAGGTTGTGGATAAAGGGCTTGCCGGAACGGAATTTGATATGATCATGCGGGACGGCGGCGGAAAAATGTCCGTTCATATAGAACTGCCTGTACCGGGTATCCAGAACATCTATAATGCCCTGGCAGCGGCTGATGTAGGACTTATGATGGGCATCTCTCCGATGCAGATCAAAACGGCTCTTGCCGGACTGAAAAATGCGGACGGACGCGGCAATATCATAAAGACAAAGTCTTTCATGATCCTGGATGACTGCTACAATGCTTCTCCGAAATCCATGGAATCCTCCATCGATCTGCTGCAGAAGATGCCGGGGAGAAAGGTCGCGATCCTGGGAGATATGCTGGAACTCGGGGAGCATTCAGACAAACTGCATTTCCGCGTCGGCAAATATGCCGCAAAAGCAGGAACAGATGTGATCGTCTGCGTTGGAACCAGGAGTGAAAAAACCTATATGGCTGCCAGGATGAGTTCAGACAACCAGGTGGAACTGTTCCATGATAATAAGGAATGCATAGATGCTTTGCCTGAAATCCTGGAACCGGGTGATTCGATCCTGGTAAAGGCATCCAACTCCATGCATTTTTATGAGATCGTAGATGCGCTTAAGGAAATGTAACAGATGAAGATCATTACCGGACAGGCCGGGTTCCAACCGGAATATGACATGAGAAGCATTTGCCCTTTGGAGGAAATGCTTCTTTTTGATATTGAAACGACTGGTCTGAAGAAGGAGACCACACAGGTTTATCTGATCGGATGTGCCTGGTATGAGGACGGAAACTGGGTCCTCAGGCAGTATCTGACGGAAAATGCGGGAGATGAATATGATATCCTTCGGGAATTTACGGCTTTTGCGGACAAGTTCCGTGTGCTGGTGCATTTTAACGGGGATGGATTCGACATTCCGTATCTTCGCTATAAATGTGACTACTACGGGATAGAGTCCTCATTTTCCTCGCACGAAAGTTTTGATATCTACCGAAAAGCAAAAAGAGCAAGACGTCTGCTGGGACTTTCCAGTATGTCACAGAAATCCATTGAACAGTTTCTCGGGATCGAGCGGGACGACAGGTACAGCGGGGGACTTTTGATCCCTGTCTACTATGAATATGAAAAAACCGGCGGGGAAGAAGCGAAAAATCTTCTACTGCTTCATAATCATGATGATCTGCAGGGAATGCTTAAGATCATGCCCATACTGTCTTATACGAAACTTCTGGAAGGAGCATTTTTGTTTGTTTCTGCCGGGGAAGAGGAAAATGAAGCGGTCTTTCGCTACCGGACAGAACAGCAGCTGCCAGTGGCATTTGAGCAAAGGCTGAAGGAAGATCTTCTTCTTTCTGGTTCCGGCAGGGATTTCTATATTCGAAGAAAGATGAAAAGAGGAAGTGCTAAACTGCCGCTTCCGAATGTTTCTGATTATTATTATCTTCCGGAAGAAGACCGGGTGATCCATAAAGATGTCGCACAGTTCCTGGACCGTTCCAGAAGAGTGAAGGCAAATTCGAAAAACTGCTTTATCAGGAAAGAGGGAAGATTTCTGCCTGAAATCCATTCAGAATCTGTTGCAGCGTATTATTTCGGAGAAGACAGAAAAACGGTTTACGCGGATTGGGAAGAACTGTACGGAATGCTGGAGCAAAAAGACGGCAGAGCGCAGGAGATCCTGACCTGTATGGCAAAGGATATCCTTGATTTGGTCTCCTGTTTATAATATAATCAATCGATGCAGAAAAATGGGGGTTTTACTGCATGCAAGAAGGAGGAAACATTTTGAACATACTTTTTTTTCTGACGCCGAAAAGTGAAGTGGACTATGTGTATGATGATGCATCTATATTTAAGGCCATGCAGATCTTCGACCGGCACAATTATTTTTCGATCCCGCTGATCAACAAAAACGGACGTTATATCGGGACGATCACCACAAGCGATCTTTTGGGATGTATTAAGGAAAATTTTGATCTGTCCGTTAAGGATTCCGCAGACTTCCCGGTCCAGAAGGTGAAGCGGACAAGAGAATATAAAGCTGTGAACGGGGGGACCACAACGATGGAAGAGATCGTTACCATCGCCCTGGACCAGAATTTTGTACCGGTTGTTGATGACGACTACAGTTTTATCGGCATCATTACAAGAAAATCTATCATGACCTGGATGAATGACCGTTATCATAAGGAACATCCGAATGAAAAAGATCTGTTTGAAAGTTAAAAATACATTTTTTGGAGGAAAAGAAAATGTCTAATGTATATGATTTACTGGAGGAGAGAGGTTATATTGCGCAGTGTACGCATCCCGAGGAACTCCGCGAATTACTCGGAAAGGAGAAAGTGAAATTCTATATCGGTTTTGATGCCACTGCAGATTCCCTGACGGCAGGACATTTTCTTACGATCATGGCGATGATGCATATGCAGCGGGCCGGCCATGTACCGGTTGCCCTGATGGGCGGCGGAACGACCATGGTTGGAGATCCTTCCGGAAAAAGTGATATGCGCAAGATGATGACCAAAGAGACGATCGATCATAATGTCGAACGCTTCAAGGAGCAGATCGGCCGTTTTCTCGATACATCAGAAGGCAAAATGATTTTTGAGAATAATGCGGACTGGCTGCTGAATCTCAACTATGTTGAATTCCTCAGGGAAGTCGGCGTTCATTTTTCTGTCAACAGGATGCTTACAGCAGAATGTTATAAGCAGAGAATGGAAAGAGGTCTTACCTTCTTCGAGTTCAACTATATGATCATGCAGTCCTATGATTTCCTGAAGCTCAACCAGATGCACGATGTCGTGCTGGAAATGGGTGGAGACGATCAGTGGAGTAATATCATCGGCGGTGTGGAACTGATCCGCAGAAAAGAACAAAAACCTGCTTATGGACTGACGTTAACGCTTCTTACAACATCTGACGGAACCAAGATGGGTAAAACCGTCAAGGGAGCTCTGTGGCTGGATCCCCTGAAAACATCTCCGTATGAGTTCTATCAGTACTGGAGAAATATCGAAGACGTCAAGGTGGAGCAGTGCCTCGGACTGCTGACCTTCCTTCCCATGGAGGAAGTCAGAAGGCTCGGAGCACTGGAAGGCGCTGAGATCAACAAGGCAAAAGAAGTGCTGGCTTATGAGATCACAAAGATCGTGCACGGAGAGGAAGAAGCAGAAAAGGCACAGAAAGCTGCCAGAGAAGTATTTGCAGGTTCCGGCATGAGTGATCATATGCCGACGTTTGAATACAGCAAAGAAGCTTTTGAGGCAGCGGATGTGATCCAGGGCCTGGTAGACAGCGGCCTGGCATCTACCCGTTCCGAAGGCAGACGTCTGATCGAAGGCGGCGGCGTTCTCATCGGTGAAGCTAAGGTTTCCGACATCAAGAGCAAACTGACGGATTACGAATTAACAGACGGCGCACTGGTGCTGCGCAAAGGCAAAAAGAAATCCGTTAAAGTAGTCATAAAATAACATTAGATTATTTATTTTGGAGGCAATATCAACATGCACGAATCATACGGAGTAAATGAATTAAGACAGATGTTCCTGAACTTTTTCGAAAGCAAAGGCCATCTGGTGATGAAGAGCTTTTCCCTGGTCCCACATAATGACAAGAGCCTTCTGCTGATCAATGCAGGAATGGCACCATTAAAACCGTATTTCACAGGACAGGAAGTTCCGCCCAGAAAGCGGGTGACTACCTGTCAGAAATGCATCCGGACAGGTGACATTGAAAATGTAGGTAAAACAGCACGGCACGGCACATTCTTTGAAATGCTGGGCAACTTTTCATTTGGCGATTATTTCAAACTGGATGCCTTGAAATGGACATGGGAATTTTTGACAGAGCATGTGGGACTGGAGCCGGACAGACTGTATCCTTCTGTTTACCTGGATGATGACGAGGCGTTTGATATCTGGAATAAAGTGATCGGAATACCAAAAGACCGGATCTTCCGTTTCGGTAAGGAAGATAATTTCTGGGAACATGGTGCAGGCCCCTGCGGTCCATGTTCAGAGGTTTACTATGACCGTGGGGAAAAATACGGCTGTGGAAGACCTGAATGTACCGTGGGATGTGACTGCGACCGTTATATGGAAGTCTGGAACGACGTTTTTACCCAGTTTGACGGTGACGGAAAAGGCGGATATACGGAGCTGGAGACCAAGAATATTGATACCGGTATGGGACTGGAACGGCTTGCAGTGGTATCTCAGAATGTAGATTCCATTTTTGACGTGGATACCATCTGTGCGATCCGTGACAAGGTATGTGAAGCAGCGCACATCAATTATCATGAGGATGAGAAGAAGGACATTTCTGTCCGATTGATCACAGACCATATCCGTTCTGCTACGTTCATGATCTCGGACGGGATCAATGCATCCAATGAAGGAAGAGGGTATGTTCTGCGTCGTCTGATCCGTCGTGCGGCAAGACATATCCGTATGCTCCAGATTCCGGATCATTTTATGCCGGTTCTTGCAGAAACGGTTATTGAATGTTCAAAAGACGCATATCCGGAGCTGGAAGACAAAAAGGCTATGATCCTGAATACTCTGACCAACGAAGAGGAAAAGTTTTATAAGACACTGGATCAGGGTATGAAGATCCTGAATGAGATGCTGGATGCCGACAAGGCAAAGGGCAGCACTGTTTTAAGCGGTGCCGATGCTTTCCGCCTGTATGATACCTATGGATTCCCGCTGGATCTTACCAGGGATGTTCTGGAAGAGCATGGCATGACGATCGACGAGGATGGTTTTGCACAAGAAATGCAGAACCAGAGAGAGACAGCAAGAAAGGCCAGAAAGACCACCAATTACATGGGTGCGGACGCAACCGTCTATGAACAGCTTCCTCTTACCCTGACGAGCGAATTTACAGGATATGAAACACTGAAAGACGTTTCCGCAATCACGGCACTGACCACGGAAGAAGCGGTAGTCGAGACATTGGCAGAGGGCGATGTCGGTACCATCATTACTGCCAGAACCCCGTTTTATGCGACAAAGGGCGGCCAGGAAGCGGATCACGGCGTAATCACAACTCAGACGGCTCAGTTTGATGTCAAAGATGTGATCAATCTCGCAAACGGTGTGACAGGTCACGTGGGCGTTGTTGCAAAAGGGCAGTTTGTTCTGGGGGATCAGGTAACTCTTACGGTATTTGACCAGGAACGTGCCATGACAGCGAAAAACCACAGCGCTACTCATCTTCTGCAGGCAGCCCTGAGGGAAGTGCTTGGAGATCATGTAGAGCAGGCAGGTTCCAGTGTGAACGCTGACAGGCTGCGTTTCGACTTTACTCATTTTTCGGGTCTTTCCACAGATGAGATCCGGAAAGTGGAAAAGATCGTCAATGAAAAGATTGAAGAGGCACTTCCTGTACGCACAGACATCATGTCACTGGACGAAGCGAGAAAAACAGGAGCCATGGCGCTGTTTGGAGAAAAATACGGAGAAAAAGTCCGTGTCGTCAATATGGGAGACTATTCTGTAGAACTCTGCGGCGGCACCCATGTCAGCAATACCGGAGTCATAGGACCTTTTAAGATCATATCCGAAGGTTCTGTTGCTTCCGGCGTCCGCAGGATCGAAGCGATCACAGGACAGGCTGTTCTTAACTATTATGCGGATATGGAACAGACACTGCATACAGCCGCTGCCAGGGCAAAAGTGAATCCTGAAGCGCTGCCGAAGAGGATCGAAGATCTGCTTTCCCAGATCAGGGAGCTGCAGTCTGAGATTGACCGTATGAAGAGCGAAGCAGCCAAAGAATCTTTAGGAGCTGTTGAAGTACAGGATATTAACGGTACCTCGCTTGTCACCAGAAAATTGAAGGGCCTGGACATGAACCAGCTGAGAGAACTGGGAGACCAGATCAAGGGTGAGATCAAAGAAGGATTGGTTGTACTCGTTTCTGAAACAGAAGGTAAGGTCAACCTGATCGTAACCGCCACGGACGGGGCAATCAAAAAGGGAGTCCATGCAGGCAACATTATCAAACAGATTGCTCCCCTGATCGGAGGAGGCGGCGGAGGCCGGCCGAACATGGCACAGGCCGGCGGCAAGAATCCTTCCGGTATTGACGCTCTGATGGAAAAAGTAAAAGAACTTCTATAAGAAAAGGAAGACATATGAACAGTTACGAATTCGGAAAGACATCTGATGGAACAGCTGTTAACGCGTATATCATTGAGAACATCAACGGTATACGCGTTGAGTTTTTAAGTTTCGGCTGCATTTTAAGACAGTTCTGGGTTCCTACCAAAGAAGGGTCTCTTGTCAATATCGTACACGGACTGGACAGTGTGGCGGAATATGAAGCTGACACATGCTATTTCGGGGAATTTATCGGAAGATTCGCTAACAGGATCAAGGACTCTAAGTTCAGGATCGGTGATACGCTGTATGAACTGGAGCCGAACGATGGACCAAACCATCTGCACGGTCTCTGGGGGAAAAAAGTGTTTGAGGCATCTCCACTTCCGGCTGTCACGCTGGAAGAGGCTTCGAAAGGGATCGTTTTTACCTATCATAGTCCGGATGGCGAAGACGGGTTCCCGGGAAATGTGGATGTAAAGGTTATCTATACACTGGATGATGATAATGTTCTGCATATGGATTATGAGGCAGTTTCAGATCAGGATACAGTGCTGAATCTTACCAATCACAGCTATTTCAATCTGGGAGCCGGCCAGACGGTGTATGTCAATGCGGACAGATATCTGGAGATCGACGATAAAATCATCCCAACGGGACGAATCCTGGATGTAGAAGAATCAGAAGTCATGGATCTTCGCAGCGAAAAAGATCCCGATCTGCAGTATCCCGAGATCGGTTACTATGACAACTGCTTTATTCTGAACCGGCCGGACAGAACAGATGCTTCTTTGTATATTCCGTCAGATCCGGATGTGGTTCTTCATGCTCCGGGGAGGGGGATCACTCTGAAGATCCGGACATCTCAGCCCTCGGTCCAGATCTATTCGGGCAATCCTGTCGGCGTTGCAGTGGAACCACAGATGTATCCCTGCGCGCCTAATTACCCGCAGTTCCCATCCTGTCTGGTAAAAGCAGGAGAGATCAAACGTGACACAAGTCTGTATCAGGTGATCCTGGATTGAATTTTTAGGAACGTCTGCTAAAAAATAACGCACAAATAGGAAAAATATTTACAAAAAAAATGATATTTGTGGTTTCAAAATCACAAACAATTTGTTACAATTATTTTAAATAAAATGTTTGAGGGATCATAATGCGTTGTAGAGAGTGCGGACTTGAAGTAGATAATGATAAGGCATTCTGCCCGGTCTGCGGGGCTCCGATGAAGGTTACCGCAGATTATGAATATATTCAGGCTGAAATAGCCAATAAAGTAGATCGTTTTTTTAACGAAGAGCATCAAAGCGAAGAAGAGAGCAATGAGATTTCTGAACCTGCAGGCGTTTCCGGAGCCCGCAGCAGCAGGGAATCCATGGCAAAAACCAAGAATTTTTACGGGACAGACAGTATTTTTGACGGAGAGCAGGAACTGCCTGAGGATCCTGATCCGGATGACAGGCAGGAAAAATTGCGTCCCGCAAAGTCATCTGCAAAAGAGTCCTCCCGCAGTCGGCGTACAGACGGGAAGAGAGCTTCCAGACCCGCCGGAAGGATCCTGTATCTGGAAAAAGACCAGACGGCGGCCAGGGTGATCACAGCACTGATCATTTTTGTGATCCTTGCTGCTGCAGCGGTAGGGGTTCTCGCCATTCTTGGCGTTTTCCGAGGCACTTCCTCCCCGAATGGAAACGGACAGGTTTATAATACAGAGGTACTTTCCTGCAACCTTGAAGCAGGGGCAACCTACAGTGCTCCGGTTACGGTCACAATCAATAATCCGCAGGAAGGAAATGTTTTCTATACTCTGGATGGGACGGAACCGAATTTTAACTCAAAGATCTATAACGGATCGTTTGATATTACCGCACAGGATGTTATGAATTCCTATCCGACAGTGCATTTCAGGGCGACCTCCTTCTCATTGGATTCCGAGAAATCCGGTGAGATCAATATGGAATTCAATCTGGAATACAACGAAGCGGACGCTGCCATGATCGCTGAGGCACAGACGACAACGGAGCAGGAAACAACGACTGCAATCGTATTGTCGGCTCCACAGATTTCACCTGTTTCCGGAGAATATTCCTCAGATCAGAATATTCTGGTTTCTTCCCCGGAAGGAGCTGCCATCTACTATACCTATGACGGCTCGATCCCGAGTGAGCGTTCCACTTTGTATATGGGTCCTGTAAAGATGCGTCCGGGTACCAGCACTTTCTCGGCCATCTGCATTAAAGACGGAGTTTCCAGCCCTGTTTCCAGCTGTGGTTATTCTCTGGAATACGAATACAATTATTCCAGCAATGATGCACTGAACCAGGTGAAAAATGAGCTTCTCTGGGATGGCTATATAATGGATTACGATCTCTACACCGATGAAGGATACGCGCAGCTGACCCATGAGGGGGTTTATGAGATCGATGGTTATACCTATTATATCATCCGGGTGGATTTCTTTACTTCCGACGGAGCCCTGGACAAAACACTTTACAGAGGTGTAGGCGTCAATTACGGCAATGTGTACGGTATTGAAGTTGACAACCGGAGTGATTATTACATTTCCTGGTAATTTAAGATGATCAAGATCATTGCAGTCGGTAAATTAAAGGAAAAATATCTGACTGAGGCTGCAGCGGAGTATGCCAAAAGGCTGAACAGTTATACCAGGCTGGAGATCATCCAGGTACCTGACGAAAAATGTCCGGAAGGGGCACCTGACGCTGTCCGGGAACAGGTTAAAAATAAAGAAGGCAGTAGGATCCTTGACAATATAACAGATAAAGAGTATGTGATCACTTTGGAGATAAAAGGAAAAAAGCTGACTTCAGAAGGATTTGCACAGCATATGGAAATGTTGTGGAACCTGGGAAAGCCGGACATTGTTTTTGTCATCGGAGGATCGTTGGGACTTTCGGCGGAAGTATCGGACAGAGCAGATTATAAGCTCAGTTTTTCCGACATGACTTTTCCGCATCAATTGATGAGAGTGATATTGATGGAACAGATCTACAGATCATTTAAAATCATAAGAAACGAACCATACCACAAGTAATTTATTTCATGAGGGTGTCTTAATGGCACCCTCGTTGTTTTGTATCGAGTTATTTTCCGGCGGAATATGCCGGAAGGTGCGGGAGGCACCGTTTATATGAAGATCACAAGAAGAACTCAGTTAAGAGAAGCAGCTTTTATCATATTGTTCCGTGCGGATTATTATGATCTGGAAGAAATGCCGGGACAGATCAGAAGCTTTTTTGAAGATGAAGATGAGTTTTCGGAAGAAGAAAAACAGTATATCGCAACCCGGGTCTTAAATGTATGTGAAAAGATCGAAGAGATCGATAAAGCATTGGATGAAATCAGTGTCGGCTGGAAAGTCCGACGGATGAACCATTCGGATCTGACGGCGCTCAGACTTGCCTATTATGAGATCATTTATGATGATTCTGTGCCGGATGCTGCAGCGATCAATGATGCTGTCGAGCTTGCGAAAAACTATGGAACAGATAATTCCGGCTCTTTTGTAAACGGAATACTGGCCAAGGTGGTTCAGAATGCTGGAAAAGAATAATGTCTATACGGTAGCGCAGATCAACCGGTATGTCCGTGATATGATGGACCGGGATTTTCTGCTGAAAAATGTTTATATCAAGGGAGAAATCTCCAACTGCAAATACCATTATACCGGGCATGTCTATTTTTCAGTCAAAGATGAGACCAGTGTGATCTCTGCGGTGATGTTTTCCCAGGATGCCGCAAAACTGACATTTCGTATGAAGGACGGAATGAAGGCTGTCTTTTACGGCAGAGTTTCCGTGTTTGAACGGGATGGAAGATACCAGCTGTATGTAAAGCAGGTTTATCCTGATGGGGAAGGGATCTTATACAGGCGTTTTGAAGAACTGAAAAACCGGCTTCGGGAATCCGGTATGTTCGATGAGATTTACAAGAAACCGATCCCCAGATATTCCAGGAAGATCGGGGTGGTTACTTCCGAAACAGGAGCTGTCATCCGGGATATTTTTAATGTGGCCAGTACCAGAAATCCTTATTGCCGGATCATGCTATATCCTGCAAAAGTACAGGGAGAAGGTGCTGCCGCTTCCATCTGCGAAGGCATCCGCTATCTGGATGAACTGGGGCTGGATGTGATCATTATCGGAAGAGGAGGCGGCTCCATCGAAGATCTGTGGGCGTTTAATGAAGAAAGTGTTGCCCGCGCCATATTCGAGGCAAAAACGCCGATCATCTCTGCTGTTGGTCACGAGACGGATGTGACGATCGCTGATTTTGCAGCGGACCAGAGAGCTTCCACTCCCTCTCAGGCGGCTGAACTGGCAGTTTTTCGATATGACAGATTTACAGAAGATCTCAACAATTATGTTTTCAGTCTGGATCAGCTGATGGAACAGAAACTGAACCGTTATATGGAACGTTCCGCCAGGTATCGTCTGAACCTGGAAGTTCTTTCACCGGGTAATCAGATCCATACAAAACAACAGAAACTGAAAGCATATGAGACAGACCTGAACTCTTTTATGAACGATAAGCTTTCATGGTCCAGGGAACGTCTTTTATCTTTATCTGAACGCCTTTCCGGGCTTTCTCCGCTGAAACGGCTGAGGGAAGGATATTCGTATGTGACCGCAGAGGACGGCAGCGTGATCTGCCGCACAGATCAAGCAAAAGAAGGTGACCTGGTAACGATCACGGTATCAGATGGATCGATCAGCGCCAGAGTGATCCGATCGGGCAAGCAGCAGGAACAGTATCAGGACTAAGAAAGATACAGGTGACAGGATGGAAAAGGAACAAAAAGAACTGACGATTGAAGAATCTTTTAATAAACTGGATGCGATCATTAACAGTATGCAGGCTTCATCCCTTAGCCTGCAGGAAACATTTGACCTTTATAAAGAAGGGATCGCTTTGGTAGAACAGTGCAGCCGGAAGATCGATAAGATCAAATGTGAGATCGAGATCATAAACGGCAGTCAGGAAAGGAGTATCGATGGATAAAAAAGTACTTCAGGATCATGTGGATGAGATCAATGACCTGATCTATGATTATCTTCCCGAACCGGATCCATTCAACACAGAACTTGCAGAGGCTGTTTCCTATTCCG
Organism: Parasporobacterium sp.; assembly: GCA_017510065.1. Lineage (GTDB taxonomy): Bacteria > Bacillota > Clostridia > Lachnospirales > Lachnospiraceae > RGIG5612. The sequence goes on along the minus strand of JAFWOB010000137.1, from coordinate 65,602 downwards.
TAAAAGCAGGGGGGAAAAGGCTGCGTCCCATGCTGATGCAGGAAACTTTCCGTATGTTTGCAGAAGGAAGAGATGAGCCGGAGATTCTATATGCTTTTATGGCAGCGGCAGAGTTTATCCATACGTATTCTCTGATCCATGATGATCTGCCTGCTATGGATAATGATGAATACAGGAGAGGTCAGCTTACCTGCCATGCACGTTATGGCGAAGCAGCCGGTATATTGGCAGGAGATGCCTTACTGAACAGGGCATATGAGATCATATTCGACGCGATCGAAGGAAGCGAAGAGCCGGACGATTATATGGGCGGCATCAGCGCTGCCAGGGTTCTTTCCCAGAAAGCGGGAATGTTTGGTATGGTAGGCGGTCAGTATGTGGATGTCTATGCAGACAAACATGAGGAGTTCCAACCGGATGAAAAAAGTCTGCAGTATGTTTATCTCAATAAGACAGGTGCTCTGCTGCAGGGAGCTATGATGGTTGGTGCGATCCTCGGATCCGCCAGTGACCATGAAATCGATCTTGTTGAAAAAATAGCAGGCTATATCGGACTTGCATTTCAGATCAGGGATGATATCCTTGATGTAACCGGCAGTCAGGAGCTTCTTGGAAAACCAGTTGGAAGCGATGCCAAAAATGAAAAAATAACCTATGTAACACTTTACGGGATTGAAAAAGCAGAGCAGATGGTCAAGGCATATACAGAACGGGCAGTAGAGATGTTTGACCATTTACGGTTTAAAAACGCATTTCTCAGAGATCTGATCCTGTATTTAACGGAAAGAGATAAATAACAAAAAGATGGAATTCCCGATCTTAGATAAAATCAATACACCGGATGATATCAAACAACTGTCTGATGTACAGCTTAGTATGCTGGCTAAGGAAATCCGGAAGTTTCTGGTTATGAAAGTAAGCAGGACCGGCGGACATCTTGCATCCAATCTGGGGGTTGTGGAACTGACTCTGGCGCTGCTTCTTTGCACGGAACTTCCGAAAGACAAGATCATCTGGGATGTGGGTCACCAGTCCTATGTCTATAAAATGCTGACGGGCAGAAAAGAGATGTTCGACCATCTGCGGGAATATGGCGGATTAAGCGGGTTTCCGAAACGGAGAGAATCTGTTTATGATGCTTTTAATACCGGCCATTCCTCTACCTCACTTTCGGCAGCGCTGGGAATGGCAATGTCCTGTCAGATGGATCAGGATGACCGTACGGTGATCGCAGTGATCGGAGACGGTTCCCTGACCGGCGGACTGGCGCTGGAAGCGTTGAATTATGCTTCCAGGCTGAAACGCAATTTCATTATTGTGCTTAATGATAACAATATGTCTATCGCGAAGAACGTCGGCGGACTGTCGTCCTATCTGTCCGGAATGCGTGCCGGTGCACTGTATAATGACATGAAATCCGGCGTGGCCGGAAAACTCAGCAGAATCCCGCTGATCGGTGAGAAACTCATCAGGCAGATCAAGAAAACAAAGAGCAGCCTGAAACAGCTGATCCTGCCGGGTATGTTTTTTGAAAATATCGGAATCACCTACCTGGGGCCTTTTGACGGACATAATATTGAAGCGATGACCAAGATCCTGAAAGAGGCAAGAAAGATCGATCATCCTGTTGTGATCCATGTCAGGACCAAAAAAGGAAAAGGGTACAAACCGGCAGAAAAGAATCCTGAAAAATTCCATGGAATCGGACCTTTTGATCCTGCTACCGGAGAACTTCTGAATACCAATCCCGGAAAGAGTTATACATCCTGTTTTGCGGATGCCCTTGTGAAAGCAGGGGAAGCAGATCCCAAGATCGTAGCTATCACAGCGGCTATGCCGGATGGCACCGGGCTTAAAAAATTTGCGGAACATTTCCCGGACCGCTTCTTTGATGTGGGGATCGCGGAGGAACATGCCGTTACCTTTGCGGCAGGTCTTGCAGCTTCAGGCTACAAGCCGTTTGTAGCGATCTATTCTTCTTTCCTGCAGCGGGCATTTGATCAGATCCTGCATGATGTCTGTATTCAGAATCTTCCGGTTACATTCTGTATTGACAGGGCTGGACTGGTAGGACAGGATGGGGAGACGCATCAGGGTATTTTTGATATCTCCTATCTCAGTATGATCCCGAACATGAATATCCTTGCCCCGAAAAACAGCATAGAACTGGCAGACGCGATCCGATTTGCTGCCGGTTTCAATGCGCCGCTTGCCATCCGTTATCCCAGAGGTACTGCGGATGATGTGGCCGCAGAGTTTCGGGAGCCTATTGTATATGGAAAGAGTGAAGGAATCTTCCTGGAAACGGATGTAGCGATCATATCGGTAGGCACAATGATCGGAACTGCAGTCCTCGTACGTCATCGCCTGAAGGAGAAAGGATGGAATGTGACGTTAGTCAATGCACGTTTCCTGAAGCCCTTTGACGAAAAACTGATCGATGATCTTCTGATCTCTCACAGGTATATCATCACGATCGAAGAAAATGTGATCAGCGGCGGATATGGTGTGGAAGTGCTAAGACACATCAATAATGTGGGAGCAGATGTCAAGGTAATCCCGATCGCGATCCCGAATATGTATGTGGAACAGGGAGATGTGAGCCTCCAGAAACGGGAATGCAGGATCGACGCAGATTCTATCATGGAGAGACTGGAGAAAGAACTGGTTTGAAAAAGAGACTGGATGTACTTCTGACGGAACTGAATCCGGAAATGACAAGATCAAAAGCCCAGGCCGTTATTATGAGCGGGGCTGTCTATGTAGACGGACAGAAAGAACTGAAAGCAGGATCCATGTTTGCAGATGATTGCAGCATAGAGATCCGGGGAGAGACTTTGAAATACGTCAGCCGCGGAGGATTGAAACTGGAGAAGGCGATGGCGTGCTTCCCGGTTGATCTGAAAGACCGTGTCTGCATGGATATCGGTTCTTCAACAGGCGGCTTCACCGACTGTATGCTGCAAAATGGTGCGGCCAAAGTATATTCTGTTGATGTCGGAAAGGGACTGCTTCATTATAAGCTTCGGAATGATCCCCGTGTTGTGGTCATGGAGAAAACCAATGTACGGTATCTGAAGGCAGAAGATGTTCCGGAAAAGATCGGATTTGCCAGTGTGGATGTTTCTTTTATTTCCCTGACGCTGGTGATCCCGGCGGCCCTCTCCGTGCTGGACGAGCGTAAGGAAATGGTGATGCTGATCAAGCCCCAGTTCGAAGCCGGCAGGGAAAAAGTGGGAAAAAAAGGCGTCGTCAAAGATCCTGCTGTTCATGAAGAAGTGATCCGCAAAATCTGGGATTATGTGCATTCCCTGGGTCTGTGTCCTGCCGGACTTGATTTTTCTCCGGTAAAAGGACCGGAAGGTAATATTGAATACCTGATGTATGTCAGGGCAGAGTCCGGTACGGTCGATCCGGAGCTCATTAAGCAGGTTGTCAAAAATGCACATGAGAACCTTGATTGAAATAAAGGATTGAACCATCAAATGAAACACGTTGTATTGATCACAAATACGGCAAAGGATCCTGACGGTGCTGTGACAGCGCGCATAAGATCCTCGATAGAACAAAACGGCGGAATCTGTACGGCATGTCTGTTTAAAGGGAAAAACAGTTCCGGACAATATGACAGGATCGATCCGGCAGCCATTCCTTCCAATACAGATCTGATCATATCTCTGGGAGGAGACGGTTCCTTCCTTCACACAGCGAAAGACCTGATCGATCTGAAGATTCCGGTAGCTGGTATTAATATCGGTACTTTAGGATACCTGACGGAGATCGATCTGGACAGCTTCGGAGATGCCTTTCAGCATATTATTACCGGTGAATACCATATCGAGGAACGTATGCTGATCGAAGGTGAAATCAGACGGAAGGGACAGATTGTTGTCAAAGATATCGCTGTCAATGATATCGTTCTGAACAGGATCGGCACAATGAAGATCATCAATTATGATGTCCTGGTTAATGACCGGTTCCTGAACTCCTATTCGGCGGACGGATATATCATCTGTACGCCAACAGGATCCACAGGATACAATCTGTCGGCGGGAGGCCCCGTTGCAGATCCTGTATCGGAAGTTCTGATCACAACCCCGATCTGCGAACATTCCCTGAATTCCAGGAGCGTGGTATTTTCAGCAGATGCCAGGATTGATGTGATCGTAAGGAACAAAGATGATGAAGACAGACAGGTTAAAGCAATCTCCTTTGATGGCGACAATGACATTATCCTGGAACATGGGGATATTGTCAGCGTCACAAAGTCGCATAAAAAGCTGCTTTTCCTGCGGCTGGATAAAATGAGTTTTGTTGAGCATCTTGGAAGAAAAATGAGATAACGGAGGATAAATAAAATGAAGAAACCGGTTGTTCTGATGATATTGGACGGTTACGGGCTTGGAATCGATTATGAAGGAAATGCGATCACGCAGGCAAAAAGACCTGTGATGGAACGGCTGATGAAGGAATATCCTTTTGTGGAAGGTCAGGCGTCCGGACTTGCAGTCGGACTTCCCGATGGACAGATGGGGAATTCTGAAGTCGGACATTTGAATATGGGAGCCGGTAGAGTCGTTTACCAGGATCTTACCAGAATTACAAAATCCATCGAAGACGGGGACTTTTTCGAAAAACCGGAGTTGCTGTCTGCCATTGACAACTGTCTTTCCAACAACACGGATCTTCATATTTACGGTCTGATGTCCGATGGCGGTGTTCACAGCGACATCCGTCATCTGTTTGCCCTTTTGAAACTGTGCAGACAGAAGGGACTTGACAGGGTTTATGTCCATGCGTTCATGGATGGAAGAGATACCTCTCCGACTTCCGGGATCGGGTATATCCGGGAACTTGTTGACGTCATGAAAGAGCAGACCGGTCAGATCGCTACCATCACGGGAAGGTATTATGCCATGGACCGTGACAATCGCTGGGAGCGGGTTTCCAGGGCGTATGCAGCTTTGACGAAAGGTGAAGGGATCCTGGAAAAGGATCCTGTGGAAGCAATGCAGCATTCTTATGACAGAGGCGTAAATGATGAATTCATCGAACCGACAGTGATCACAGATCCGCAGGGATGTCCGAAAGCCGTGATCAAGAGCGGCGATTCCGTGATCTTCTTTAATTTCAGGCCGGATCGTGCCAGAGAGATCACCAGGACATTCTGCATGGAAGACTTCGACGGTTTTGACCGGGGTGAACGGATCTGCACGAATTATGTATGCTTTACGGAATATGACAGCACAATTCCCAACAAGTCTATCGTTTTCAAAGAAGAAGAGATCATCAATACCCTTGGTGAATACTTGTCTAAACAGGGATTGAGGCAGGCAAGGATCGCAGAGACCGAAAAATATGCCCATGTTACCTTCTTCTTTAACGGAGGCGTAGAGACTCCCAATAAGGGAGAAGACAGGTTCCTGATCCCGTCGCCGAAGGTCGCTACCTATGATCTTCAGCCGGAAATGAGTGCACCTGCAGTCTGTGAAACCCTGGTGGAAAAGATCGGGTCCGGAGAATATGATGTGATCATTATTAATTTTGCAAACCCGGATATGGTTGGACATACCGGTGTCAAGGAGGCTGTGATCAAAGCCATTGAGACTGTGGACGAAATGGTGGGAAGAGCGGTGGAAGCCGTCAAAAAGGCGGATGGTGTGATCTTCCTGTGCGCAGATCATGGTAATGCGGAAGAACTGATCGATTATAAGACAGGGGAACCCTGGACTGCTCATACCACAAATCCGGTGCCGTTTATTCTGATCAACGGTCCTGAAGGAGTGGGACTTATGGAGGGAGGCCGTTTATGCGATATCGCCCCGACTCTGCTGGAGCTGTTAGGACTTGCCAAACCGCAGGAAATGACGGGACACAGTCTTCTTAAGAAGCTCGACGAGTAAATGGAAGACAAGACCGAGCAGAACCGCGGCAAGCATAAGGATCAGAACCTGAAGATTGCCGGAGAACTGTTTCAGAAAAGAGATTTCAGAAAAGATATATCTGTTGTTCTGGTAGAGAAGATCTGAGATCAGAAGGATCTCGAGGGAAGCCTGACCGCATTTTCCGAACAGCAGGAAAAGATATTTCAGCGGTTTTTCCAGAACTCTGAGGATGGCACATATAAGAAGCAGCATGGACGGAGTGATCAGGATAAAAGGATACCACCATAATCCGAGGTCATACAGATAGCTTCTGAAACAACAATAGCATAAGAGCAGAATGACGGTCCCCGTGACAAAAAAGCCTGCTGTGATCAGCCAGTGTTTTTTCTTCATGGGGACTTCTTTCATGACAGCAGCAGTATACATACCGGTGATATAAACGGGAAGCCTTGAAAATCCCGTCAGTTCAAACCTGAATGCGAAAGACAGGGAGAGAAGAAAAGAAGCAGCAAGAAGGAGCAGAAACATGCCTGTTTTACGACGGCTGTCTTTAAGAAGCGAGTAAAGGACCGGAGAAAGCATATAAAACAGAACAATGAAATAGACAAACCAGTTCCCCTGCCCCGGCATGCCGAGCCAGAAACCGGTGAAGGTGGAAAAACCCAGGATCTCTAAAAACGTATAGGGCGGATCACAAACAAGTGCGCCGACTGCGATCCGGATCAGCAGATACCCCCACCAGATGGGAAGGATCTTACGGAACCTGTTTCGGGCAAATTGAGAAATGCTGTTCTTTTCCAGGGAAGACCAGATCCCCATGCCGCTTAAGAACATGAAGATGTCAACTCCGCAGTAACAAAGTTCTTTCAGAAATGCCAGGGAAAGGCGCAGCGGTTCAAAAGAAACGAAATCGAACTGAAAGGAAGAATGGTACCATACGATCAGGAGGATCGCGATGCCCATCAGAACGGAACGGTAGCGGGATAATAATGCGTAGGGAGATTGATTTGTTTCCATATTGAAATTATATCTGCTTTACCGGGTATTTCAACTAAAAAAACAATTTTTTACTTGCCAAGAAAAAAGGATTATGTTAACATACTAGCTGTTGATTTATGTTTAGGAGGGAATCGTTTTGTACACTGTATTGACAATCATTATCTCTATCATAAGTGTTATTTTGATCGTTGCCATCATTCTTCAGCAGGGCAAGAGCGCAGGTCTTTCCAGCTCCCTTGCAGGATCTTCCGAAACCTACTGGGCTAAGAATAAGTCCAGATCAAAGGAAGGAAAGCTGGAGAGGATCACCACGATTGCGGGAATTGTATTTTTTGTTTTGGCAATCCTCCTGAATATCGGAGCACTTGTAAAATAAAAAATCAGCTGAAGCACTCTCGCAGGAGAGTGCTTTTTTATTGTTGACAGAAGCTTTGAGAACTGTCTGGCTGCCGGATATGGGAAAAGAGTTATTCAAACTGATCGCAAATAATAAAAAAGCCTATCACGATTATTTTGTGGAGGAGACATTTGAAGCAGGAATTGAGCTTGTCGGGACAGAAGTAAAGTCTCTGAGAATGGGCAAGTGCAGCATCAAGGAGTCTTTTATCCGCATACGGAACGGGGAAGCGCTTGTTTATGGCATGAATATCTCTCCCTATGAAAAAGGCAACATTTTTAACCGTGATCCATTAAGGGTCAGAAAACTGCTTTTGCACAAAGCAGAGATCCGGCGGATGAACCAGAAGATCATGGAACAGGGGATGACCCTGATTCCTCTGCAGGTTTATTTCAAAGGAAGTTTGTGCAAAGTGGAACTGGGCCTTTGCCGCGGCAAGAAACTCTATGATAAGCGGCAGGATATCGCCAAAAAAGATCAGAGACGGGAAGCGGAGAGGGACTACAAAGTCCGTAATCTGCGGGCCTGATCGATCCGGGGATGTACAGGTTTCGACGGGGTTTTCGAGGCAGGATAAGCCACTGGTAGCGGGTCACTACCTTAAAAGATCCAATTAAATCTAAACGCTAAAGATAATAAATTAGCTTTTGCTGCTTAATTAAGCGGCTCGTCGGCGGAGGGAGTCCCGCTGCCTTCCTGTCCGGCGTCATCCTTGCGGGGAACCCTGCAGTCTAAGCTTTGCAGCTGCAGGAGTATCATGAAGCTACCTTGTATGGAAGTCTGTCATTGGGGATCCGTACCGGGGAAACAAAATTTCAATGACTGTAGTGGAAGAAAGTCCTGAGGACAGAATTTCGGACAGGGGTTCGATTCCCCTCATCTCCATGAAAAAGCTGCGGCATAGGTAATGACGCAGCTTTTTTATTTCTGTTCTCATACATGCGCTTGATTATTCCTGTGGAAAAGAGTAATATATTTCTCGTTAGTTTTTGTAATTTGTTATTTTATGTTATTGGTATTTAGCTATGAAACAGAATAGTAGTTTTCTTGCACGTCGGACTGCTTTGTTCATCAAAAAAACAGCAGTTCTTTTTTTTGCACTTATTTTTATGTGCCTGATGTTCTCGCAGACAGCTTTAGCAGAGGAAGCACAAGAGGTTTTGGCACAGGAGACTGATCAGGAAGAAGCAACCGTTATCACTGAACAGGTTGAGGATCAGGAAATGATCCCGGAGGAAGAGATCCTGCAGCCGGAAGAAAATGATCAAACACAATTCTCAGAAGAAGAGAAGGCAATGCCTGCAGAAGCGGAGCCGGAAGAGCCGGCTGTAGAAGAACAGCCTGCCATAGAGGAAGAAACAGCATCCGAAGAGCCGACAGAGACGGAAGAAGAGAATAGCGAACCAGCTGCGGAAGAACCAGCTGCAGAAGAGAAACCATCGGATACGGAAGAATCTGTTGAAGAAATGGAAGAGCCTGCGGAAGATGAAACAGCAGCAGTAGAAGAAATGCAGCCTGAAACTGAAGAGGAAGAACCTGTCGAAGAAACGATGACAGAAGTAGAATCACAGGTGGCTGCAGAAGATTTCTCTGAAATAGAAGAAGAAATCCAGGATACGCAGGAGGAAGAACTGCCCGCACAGGAAGACCGGGCCTCTCTTTCTGTAGGCATGACAGGAGAAGATGTTCTGAAAATGCAAAAAGCATTAAAAGAACTGAACTATCTGTTTGCAACACCTGATGGGATCTTTGGCGGACAGTCTCTGATGGCGGTAAAAAGATTTCAGTTGTATAACTGCCTGCCCGTAACAGGGACAGCAGACAGTGAAACCCTTGCCCTTCTGTATCAGGGAAGCGCGCAGGCTTACAGGACGCTCTGGAAAGGATCAACAGGGAAAGCGGTCTATGGTGTACAGCAGTATCTGTACAATGCAGGATTCCTTCCGGTTTATCCGGACGGAAGCTTCGGCACTTACACAGAAGCAGCAGTCAGGGCGTTTCAGGCACAGGCGGGGCTCGAATCACCGGATGGCGGTGTCGGAAACTGGACCACAGCACAATTGATCGAAAACACAGAGACGTTTAAGGTCAACAAGATCGGAAGTCAGGGGAATACAGTCCTGCTTCTTCAGGCAAAATTGTCAGAACTGGGATTTCTTTCTGCGCAGCCGGATGGAATCTTTGGCGGATATACACAGAGAGCGATCAAAAAATTCCAGATGTATTATGGAATGAGGAGCACAGGTGTTGCTGACGCCAGTACCGTTAATGCGATCTATCGAGGTGCGTGTACCTTTTCAGGTCTTATGAAGGGATCACAGGGAACTGCTGTCAGAATGCTTCAGAAAATCCTGAAAGGACTGGGGTATCTGACGGTTGAACCGGATGGCATATACGGTAATTACACGGTACAGGCGGTCCGGAATTTCCAGATCATCAACTCGCTTCCAAGAGATGGCTCTTTTGGAAAGAATACGGCGGAAAAACTGTTTTCGGATCCCATCGCATTTGACCAGGAACTGCTGGATAATGCAGAGAGCGAAGTGGAGATGATGTCAAAAGCTGTTCTTGACAAGGTGGGATGGGACTTATATTCTGCTTATAAATGGTCTGTCGGCATCAGTTACAATATCAATCTGGACTGCGGATCCACAACTACGGAAAATGCCATCTATTCCTTTAGTACACATTATGGAAACTGCATCAGTATGGCGTCTACGTTCTGCTGGATGGCCAGAGTGCTGGGATACGAGGCTGTTGTGATCGACGGACAGGTTCCCTATCGAAGCGGCGGCTTCGGAGAACATGCATGGGTTGAGATCAAAGTTGACGGAGCGACCTATGTCTGCGACCCTGATTTTGAAATGCAGACAGGAAGAAACGGTTATATGATCAATTACGGACAGTCGGGAACCTGGCTGTATGTATATGGCAGTGTATATGGAGATTGAGAACTTGTTTTTCAACAAAGATATGGATATATAAAGGAGCAGCAGGAAAATGAAGAACAGAGTATTTTTGAATTGTATCATAGTAGTATTATTATTCAGCCTTCTTTTTGCCGGAACCACTCTGGCATCGCAGGACAGTGCGCCGGAGAGCAAGGCAGTGGAAACGAAGCTTGAAGTAATCAATTCAACCGGTAAAGAGATCGTCTATTTCACGGTCTTTGAATATGATGAAAATTATGACCCCGCAGAGGAAGTCCGCAGAATGCAGGAAGCGTTGATCGAACAGAAGTTCCTGGATGATGTGGCAGACGGATCATACGGCCCCAAGACACAGGAAGCGGTCATTGCTTTCCGGAAAGCAAAGGGCCTTTCCGAGGAAGATCTGGCGGATACGGAAATGCTTACACTCTTATACGGGGACTATGATGACGGCAATCTCCTGGAGGAATCCAAAACTTGGAAAGATGGGGAAACTGCCAAGTTTACATGGGAAGCAGAAGAAACAGAAGTATCTGATGATCAGTTCGTAACGATTCCGGATTTCAGAGGGACTGTGAAATTCAAGGATGACGAAGTGGAATACTCCCTTCACCTGATCCCGCTGGACAATGCAGAGAAGATTGAACTGCATGTTGAGGAAGATCTTTTATATTTTACTTATCAGACACCTGGTTCCGAAGAACGGATCTCTACTTTGGAAGCGGAAAAAGCTGTTTACGAGCAGGAACATAGCACCGATTCATACGATACTTATTATGATGATGACTATTACTATGATTATTCCGAGGATTATTCCTATGATTATTCGTATGAAGACACTTACTATGAACCGCAGGGTGTGGACGGCTGCATCGATATTGATGATGCCATGTTTAATCCCTGATCCGGAATTACCGGTGAAATCCTGAAAACATGAAACGAAAACAATGGCTCAAAGTCATCCTGTTTATTATCTGTGCAAGTCTGGTGGTCTTTCTGGCTTCCGGCCTGCTTTGTGTTGCCAATGAAAAAGATGCGGTAGGGATCTATGGCTTTTATAAGGAACCGAAAGACAGTCTGGATGTCGTGCTGATCGGATCCAGCGCTGTCTATACTTCTTATTATCCGCCGCTTGCCTATGAAGAACAGGGGATCACCAGTTATTCCCTGTCTACTTCCACCATGACGGCACCGTTATATCGCTATGCGGCGGAGATTGCGATCGAGAGGCAGCATCCCCAGCTTCTGGTTTTTGAAACCTGGAGTTTCTGTTATGAAAATCAGCAGGATGAGACAAGCCTGCGTAAATTCCTGGACGCACTTCCCGATCAGAACATACGGCAGCGAGCCATCGAGGACATCGTTCCGGAGGAGTTAAGGGACTCTTTCCGGAATCCGTTTCAAAAGTACCATTCCAACTGGGACCGGTTCGGAGAACTGGTGCAGGTCTTTCGGGATAAGATCGACATGAACCGCAAGGGATATTCTGTTACCAAAAACTTCGGTACGACTCCTTTTATCCAGCCGTTTCGAAATACAGATGAGGAATATCACGTTTCCGAGAACGGCCTTTATTACCTTCAGATCCTTCTGGATTATCTGAAAGAAGCGGATATCGATAATGTCTTATTTATCAGAACCCCGGAAATGAGTATCTGTAAACCGACCGATTCTTATCATCAGATGATCGATATGATCAGGGAAGCCGGGTTTGATTTTCTTAATCTGAATGCTGCGGCAAAGGATATGGGAATCGACGTCACACATGATTTTTACAATACAACCCATTTAAATATCTTCGGGGCTGAGAAATATACCAGATTCCTGGCTGATTACATCGTAAAGCGTTACGATCTGAAGACGGAACATGAGGATGCTGTCTGCAGGGAGTGGGAAGAATGCGCTTCCTATAATGCACAGATTCTGCCTTATGTTGAGGAACTGACGTCACAGAATGCGAATGGGTTCCTTTATACCCAACGCGATTTTTTGCACTAGATTATAATTAAAAAGGCTCCTGCCGGAAAATGGAGGTTTCCATATGCAGTTTGTTTCTGACATGCTTGATCAGACAGCTAAGAAGTATCCTGACAAAACAGGATTTACAGATTCAGATGGCACGGTAACATTTGGTGAATTGAGGGAAAGATCCCGCAGACTTGCCACAGCAGTCTGCAGGACTGGTCTCAAGCATCGTCCGGTCTGTATCTATCTTCCCAAATCCATTCGGTGCATAGAAGCTATGCTGTCTGTTGTTTACAGCGGTAATTTCTATACGGTCATAGATGTTCATATGCCCGGCGCAAGGATTGAAAAGATCATTGAAGTACTGGAACCGGAAGCTGTCATTACGACCAAAGATCTTGCCGGAAAAGCACGGGAACTGTTCGGATCACAAATGATCTATATCATTTGTGAAGATGCCATGGAACAAATACCGGATGAAAATGCTCTTTTGAGTGCCCGAAACGGTATGAAACCGGAAGATACGATGTTTGTTCTTTTCACATCAGGATCCACCGGAGTGCCGAAAGGGGTGATCATATCCCATAAAGCGGAAACCTGTCATCTGGAATGGATCGCAAAGCAGTATGGACTGGATGACGGTCATATGATACTGGCAAGCCAGGTTCCTATGTATTTTATCATGGCGGCGTTTGATATCTTCCAGACGATCCGTACAGCAGGTGAATGTCACCTGATCCCGGAACGACTGTTTTCTTTTCCGGTAATGCTTTTGGATTTTCTGAAAGAACATCATATCAATACGCTGTACATTGTACCGTCTGTACTGTGCTTTATTGCCAATTTTCATGCCTTGCCGGAAGTACATCTGAATGATCTGAAGCTGGTTATCTTCGGCGGAGAAGTGATGCCCGTCAAGCAGCTGAACATGTGGATCCGTGAGTATCCGGATACTTTATTTGCGGATCTTTACGGGGCAACAGAAGTTGCGGATACCCTGACTTATTATGATGTCCCTGGTATCCTGGATGAAAACGCTTCCATTCCCATTGGAAAAACAGCCGGTCATATGAAAACATTAATATTGGACGAAGAAAACCGTCCGGTTCCGGATGGCGAGATCGGTGAATTATGCGGCCTGGGGCCTTCTCTTGCTGACGGTTATTATAATGATCCGGTACGGACAGCGGAAGTCTTTGTGCCGAATCCGTTGTTCCGGGATGGCGATCCGGAAGATATGCGGACAATGTACCGCATGGGTGATCTGGTGAAAAAAGATGAAAACGGAGATATGATCTATATCGGCAGAAAAGATTTCCAGATCAAGCATATGGGACACCGTATCGAACTGGGAGAGATTGAAACAGCAGTTTCCGCACTGAAGGGTGTTGACCGCAACTGCTGCTTTCATGACAGGGAAAGAGACCAGATTGTCCTGTTTTATACCGGTACGCCGGACGATGAAGAAGTTATCCTGAAGCTTCGGAACATGATACCGGATTACATGGTACCGACGGAAGTTCATAAACTGGAGGAAATGCCGCTGAACCTGAACGGTAAAATAGACCGCGCTTTCCTGAAAAGGAGTCTGTCGTAATGGAGATATTAATTGCAGCAGCAGTATGCGCCTGGATCACTTTTTTCGCAGTATGGGCTTATCTGAAAGTGAAAAAAGACTATCGAAATGACAGTTCTTCTGTTTCCGTGACGAAAAAAGGGAAGGACACTGTGAGATGAATATTTATTTTGTAGGAATGATCATCGTCATGGCAGCCTTTCTTGTCATCAGTTATTTTGTCAGCAGGAAAGTCAGGAACGCAGAAGATTTTTATGTGGCGGGAAGAAACGCCCCGGTTCTTCTGATCGCAGGTTCCCTGCTTGCGTCATATATGGGAACAGGGCTGTTCATGGGTGATGCTGCCACAAGTTATAAAGGCGCATTAGGTCCTATGACGATCATAGCCAGTATGTTGGGTGCCGGAAGTATCTTCGGGGCTGTATTTTTCGGACGTCAGTTAAGAAGATCCAACACCATTACCATACCGGAATATTTTGGCATGCGCTTCCATTCCGATTCGATGCGAATGCTTTCTGCCGTTGTCTCTGTGGTAACCATGGCGGTCTATCTGATCAGTGTTGTTCAGGGACTGGGAACACTGATGTCAACGGTAACAGGCGTACATTATCATATCTGTCTGATCGCCTGTGCGGCTGTTTTTACATTCATTTCCGTAACAGCCGGCAGCAAGGGGGTTTTGATCACTGATACCCTGATGGCAGCATTATTTACGTTATCACTATTGATCGGGATCGGTTTCATCGCCAAAGAAACAGGTGGATATTTTGATACGATCCGTTCTCTTGCTTCTGATCCGGATACCAGTGCAATCCTGTCCTGGACAGGGAAACCCGGTGTGCTGGGTTTTAACGTAAATTCTACTTTTGACGTGATCTTGTGGGGCGGAGTATACGGTATTGTCTGGGGCGCTGTAGGAATGATCAGCCCCTGGCAGGCAAGTCGTTATCAGATGGCAAAATCAGAACATGTGATCCTGAAGAGCTCTCTGATCGCGGCGTTCGGATTGTTTGCCCTGGATTTTTTTGCCATGATGGCCGCATTGCTGGTAAACCGGGTATATCCTGATATGCCGGATCCAAGCCGCGTTATGATCTGGGCCAGCATGAATCTGATGCCGAAGATCATAGGTGTGATATTGCTGACCGGGATACTGTCGGCCGGGATATCGTCTGCAACAACATTTCAGTCTCTGATCGGTGCTTCGGTTTCAAACGACATTATGAAACTGATCCGTATTCGGATGCATCCGGAAAAGAGCGCAGAGCAAAATACCGACCGAAGGGACATCCGGATCGGAAGGATTGCTATGATAGCAGCTGCTGTGATTGCGGTAGCAATCTCCGTGACCAATCCTCAGGCGCTGTTTATCATTATGTTTTTGGGTAGCTCCATGATCGCCAGTACCTGGATGCCGGTGGCAATCGCCAGCGTATTCAGCAAGAGAGTGACGAAAACAGGTGCTTTCTGCGGTATGCTGGCTGGATTTGCGGGAGCATTTATCTACAAGATCGCCACTTATTTTGCCGGATGGGAACCGCCGGTTTATTTGGATTCGGCTCTGGTGGGCATGGTGCTGAATGTAATTGCCATGACAATCGGTTCTGCCTTCACTCAGGTAACGGATCAGGAAAAAGCTGCGCGGAAGAAGATCCTGACAATGCCGGAATCCGAAAAAGAACCGGGAGATGTGAAACGCACTCTTCGGGTCATGAGGATCGGCTGTTTCGTTGGCGTCGGTATCTTTGCGGTATTGCTGATCTTCTGGCTGATCCCATATATGAATGCAGTTGGAAAATAATCCTTGTTACAAAGATGACGATAGGAGGAGAAAATGGAAAAGTTTATCGAACAGTTAAAAAAGATCAAAAAGGGAGTCGATTTTGAACACGAAACGAGCCTGATCGACGGTGGTTTTTTGAAATCCTTTGATGTGATCCAGATCATCGGTATGATCGATCGGGAATACGGGATCAGCGTTCCGCCTTCTCAGATCATTCCTGACAATTTCAACAGCGCCAAAGCGATGTGGGATATGATGGATAGACTGGAAAACTAAAGGTGTAAGATCATGACGCTGACATCCCTGACTTTTTTTGCCTTTGTCCTGGCATGTATCATTGTATATTATATCGTACCCGCTAAGTTCAGATGGTTGGTGCTGCTTGCCGCCAGCCTGGCTTTCTATGGAATGATATGCCTTCGATACTGTCCGTTTATCCTGTTTACTGCTTTCAGCACCTGGGCAGGTGCTTTGTGGATGGGCAGAGAGATCGAAAAGCGCGGCCTGGAATTTCGCTCTCATAAGGCAGAGTGGGATGTCACGCAGAAAAAAGAGCATAAGCATGGAACAATGATCAGAAAACGTCTGATCCTGCTGCTTGTTCTGGTCCTTAATTTCGGTATCCTGGCTGTGCTGAAATACTATGACGTGGCAGCCGGACTTTTAGGCAGCTGGTTCCATACCGAGGTCCAAAGCCTTGGAATCCTTCTCCCCTTAGGAATCAGCTTTTATACATTCCAGGCGATGGGATATATGATCGATGTTTATTGGGAGAAAACTGTCCCGGAGAAAAATCCTGCAAAATTTCTGCTGTTTGTGACATTTTTTCCTCAGATCGTGCAGGGGCCCATTGGCGTGTATAATGACCTGGCCCATCAGCTTTATCAGGGTCATAAACTGGACTATGAGAATATCAAACACGGTTTTCAATTGATCTTATGGGGACTTTTTAAAAAGCTGGTGATCGCGGACAGGCTGGTGATCGCGCTGGATCATCTTCTTCCCCTGAAACACGATCTCAGCAATGCCTCCAATCTGCTGCTCCTGGTGATCTACTGTATACAGTTGTATATGGATTTTTCCGGCGGCATTGATATCGTACGCGGCGTGGCCCAGATGATGGGAGTCGAGATGGCGCTTAACTTCAAACGACCGTTCTTCTCCCGGTCTCTCGCAGGATTCTGGCAGAGATGGCATATTTCTCTTTGTTCCTGGCTGAAAAACTATCTGTTTTATCCAATGGCAGTATCCAGGGCCTTCTTAAGATTCGGGAATCGGATCTGCAGCCTGGAGCGATCCGAGCGAGAACTTCCGGAAGACAGCCTGTGGGGAGGATATACATTCCTCCAACACTTAGGCAGAGTCCTTCCGGGTTGTCTGGCGACTCTGATCACCTTTTTTATCATCGGTATCTGGCATGGTGCCAGTTGGAAAGACGCAGGATACGGCATCTGGAACGGCGTCCTGATCGCGCTGGCAGGTTTTCTGGATCCCTTGTTTCAGTGGCTTCTGAGAAAGCTCAACATCCGTACCGAAGCTGTCAGCTGGAAGATCTGGCAGATCCTTCGTACGAGTGCATTGATCGGATTGTCTTTTGCGTTTGATATTGCGGACGGTTTCAGGGACAGCCTTTCACTGATCTGGAAATGTCTGACACCTGCCGGAGGGCCGGTCAGCCATCTGGGTACAGAAATCGACAGCGGGCTGACGATACAGAACTGGATCCTGGCAGGAATCTGCCTGCTGATCGTATTTGCTGTCAGCCTGTATCAGGAGATCACAGGAAAGAGTGTCAGATCAGGACTTGAAAAGCAGAATCTATGGCTTCAGTGGGTATTGATGCTTGGATGTTTTGCTGCCATCATCGTCTTCGGCATGTACGGCCCCGGCGTAGCATCCGGTGAATTCGTTTACATGCAGTTCTGAGTTTTCAAAATCAATCTGATATGTTATCCTGCCTGTGATAATGCAGGAGGATCAAAATGTCATCAACGGTATATCTGATCATAGCGGTCTTGAGCAGTGCCTCTATGGCCATTGTTCTTAAGATCTTTCGAAAACAGAAGGGGAACCGGTATGGGATCATCCTGGGAAATTATCTGACCTGCGTTCTTTTGTCCTTTCTCCTGATGCCGGAAAAACAAGCGCTTCTTTCGCCGGATGCGATCACTTTACTGTGTGGGATTGTTGCCGGGCTATTATTTGTTGCAGGGCTGGTCAGTATGCAGAGCAGCATTGCAGTCAACGGCGCAATCCTGACTTCTGCTTTTTCAAAGCTGGGACTTATCGTCCCTCTTTTGATCAGTACCATATTTTTTGGCGATCGGATCAGAATCCTGCAGATTCCAGGGATCCTGCTGATCTTTCTGTCCTTTTGGCTGATCCTTTTTGATAAAGAATCCATTAAAAAGCAGCAGGCAGGGATTGCTTCCCGCAGAAAGCCGGTTCTTCTTCTGGCGGTTCTTCTGGCATGCGGCTTTGCGGATGCAATGGCGAAGGTTTTCGAACATGTCGGAAAAAGGGAAGAGGACCAGCTGTATTTCCTGATCCTTTTTGCGGCGGCAGCGCTGATCACATGTATTCTGATGTATATGGAATACAGAAAAACCGGGAAAAAACTATCTGGAAAAGAATTCCTGGCAGGGATCCTGGTCGGGATTCCGAATTATTTTTCCTCAGCGCTTCTGCTGCAGGCATTGACAGGACTTCCTTCCTTCGTTGTATATCCGTGTTTTTGTGCCGGAACCCTTCTGCTTGTTACGGTGATCGGTGCTGCCTTTTTCCGGGAGCAGCCGGGAAAGAGAGCGTGGGCAGGACTTGCGGTCATAGTGCTGGCCCTGGTGCTTTTGAATCTGTAAAGGACGCTGCTTTAACGGGAAATGGAGCCTTCTTCTGCCGCGCAAAGCGCATCCCGGAATCCCCGCAGTGCATCGAAGGGACTGAAGATCTTGGCTCTGCGTGAGCTCTTCATGGAAGGATGCCGGATCAGAAAAGGATCAAACTTGTCATGCTGCGGACGGCCCTTGCAGTAGGCAGCATAATACCGGAAATCAGCCGGGGCCTGTATGGGAACATTTGCCATCACTTAATCCTCCTGTTAAGATATTGTAATAACCCTTACAAAAACAGGCTATCAGATATGGTGTCCGCAAAAAAGGACATAAATGAAGGAGATAAACCATGAAGGAAATAAGACTCGGAACGATCGGAACAGGAAGCATCGTGCATTCTATTCTGGATGCTGTAAAACTAAACGACGGGATCTGTCTGAAAGCGGTGTATTCCAGAGACCGGGAAAAAGGAACTGTACTTGCCCGGGAGTATGGCGCCGACAAAGTCTTCACTGATCTGCAGGCTTATCTGGAGGATCCCGATTTGGATTGTATCTATATCGCATCGCCCAACAGCCTTCACGGAAAGTATATTGAGCAGGCTCTTTTGAGCGGGAAACATGTCATCTGTGAAAAACCCATGTGTGCCAATGCTTCAAAGATAGAAGAACTGAAAACTCTGGCGAAAGAAAAAGGCCTGTTTCTTATTGATGCGACGCCGACCTCTTATCTTCCGAACTTCTCAGTTTTACAGCAGATGCTTCCGAAAATCGGAAGGATCCGTCTGGTACTTTGCAATTACAGCCAGTATTCCAGCCGGTATGACCGCTTCCGTGAAGCCTTGAAAGAGAAAAAGGAAACGGAAATCCCCAATGTGTTTCATCCAGCTTTTTCCGGCGGAAGCCTGATGGATATCAATTATTATAATGTCTATTTTGCCTGTCTGCTGTTTGGAAAGCCTCTGTCAGCAGTGTATTATCCCAACCTCGCTGCACTCCCTCAAAAAGAAATGATAGATACCTCCGGGCTCATGATCCTTCGGTATCCGGATTTTCTGTTCAGCGGAGCCGGGGCGAAAGATACCTGGGGAGTCAATTATGCTCAGATCGAAGGAGAAGACGGATATCTGTATGTGAAAGAAGGAACGAACGGAATCGTTTCCGTACGTATCGTAACAAAAGAGGAGGGCCACACATACGATCTGCAGGATATGACTGTTCCGGGACCGACTAACCGGTATTATTATGAGATCCGGGAAATTGTCCGTCTGATGTTGGAAAAGAATACAAAGGAATTTGAACGAAGGCTTTCTGTAACGATCGATACGATAGAAGTGATCGAAGAAGCCAGAAAATCTGCCGGGATACACTTTCCGGAAGATGAATGGAATGAACCTGGATCCTGAAATGCAAAAATCGATTGGTTAAATGCGGTGTCCTATCTTGAGTGTCTTGCAGAAATCTGTTATAATGCAAAAAATCATAAAAAATTTCACAATTTTATCATGAGATTGGTGTTATGAGCAAGAAATTAGACAGCAGAGGCATCACATGTGATGTTTTCCGTGCAAAAAATGAAACAGAACATTTTCACCGGAATATTGAAATGCTGTTCATTATCGAAGGTCATGTGACTGTAGTGATCGAAGAGAATGAATATGTGCTTCATTCTGAAGAAATCCTGCTGATCAACAGCAATAAAAGGCATTATATTTATGTAAATGGAGATGCTCTTGTATGCAGGATCAATATTTCCTATGAGATGATGACAGATCTTCTGGACGAAGACTACATTAGTTTCTGGTGTGCACAGATCCCATCCGATACACCGAATTACCGGGAATTATATGACATTTTCCATCAGATCATCTTTCTGAAGATGAACGATGACAAAAAAGATGCATTCCGTTTTATGGAACTGTACGGCCGTCTGATCAACTGCCTTGTACGCAATTACAAGATGACGGCGGCGGAAGGCGGAACAGGAAAGAGTATTACAGATTCTGCCCGTATCCAGGAAATCCTTACTTATATCAATAATAATTATCAGGAACCGATCAGTCTTGTCAGCCTTTCTGACAGTATGTTTGTGTCCGTTTCAACGTTATCCAGGATCTTCAAGAAAATTACCGGTGTTAAATTTCCGGATTATGTGAATCAGGTCAGGATGCATTATGCTGTGGACGATTTACTGAATTCCAATAAGTCGATCACAGAGATTGCAATCGATAATGGTTTTTCCAGCCCGTCTTCTTTCAACCGGGTCTTTAAGGAATTGTACAGGACAACGCCTTCCCAGTATAAAAAGAGTGTCCGGAATATCCAGGAAAAAGGCAGCATAAAGCTGACAGATGAAGAAGAAGCGCAGATCAGACAGTACCTGAATACACATGTCCAGGTACAGAAAGCACAAAAGCCCTCTGAGACGATCAACATTTTCCAGAACAAGATCCGTCCTTTCCGGCATATTTCCACAAAAGCGGTTACTATAGGAGCGTTTTATAAAATGGTCAGTTCATCTGTACAGAAACAGATTTCCCAGATGGTGAAACAGCTGGGACTGTCTTATATCCGCATGTGGAATCTGTTTTCCCCACAGTGTATGATCGCTGCGGATCCGGATGAAAAAACGCTGAGTTTCGATATGGTGGATATGGTTTTGGACTTTTTGACCGGTCTTCATGTACACCCCTTCTTTGATATGACAGACCATCCGGAGTGCGTGATCAAGAATAACCGCATGCTGTATTTCCGAAAGGAAGACAACATGGGGTTTCAGAATCTGGATCAGTGGAGTTATTTTCTGACCCAGTTTATGGAGCATGTCATGTTCCGGTACGGGGAAGAAGAAGTATCCCATTGGATCTTCGAATTCGGTAATTTCCCAGTAACTCTTGGATTTGCCTATTACGAAAACAATGATTACTGGAAAGTGTTCGAATCTTCCTACAATATCATTAAATCACGCTGCCAAAGCTGTATGGTCGGAGGACCTGACTGGCTGCTGGACGGAAGTGAGTTTGATGTCGGATGCGATATGGATCAATGGGAAAAGATGGGGATCTATCCGGATTTTTATTCAGTTTTTCTGTTTCCTTATAAAGTTTCCTCCAATAGGGATCTGCAGGAACAGGATGATATTACCGACCAGCTTCGGAATATGGACCCGGATTTAATGATGAATCAGATCCGGAATATGGACCCGGATTTTATGATGAACCAGATCCAGAATATCACTAACCGGCTGAAAGCTGTCCATGCACCGGAACGTCCGCTGTTCGTTACGGAAACGACAACGATCCTCTCCAACCGGAATGCCATGAACGATCACTGCGGACGTGGAACAAATGTTCTGCGGGTCACCAATGCATTTCAGGAATATGCGGATCTGATCTGTTTCTGGGTGGCAACGGATCGTCTGTCTGTTCATTATGCGCCGCCTGGTATCCTGCATGGCGGATCCGGCCTGATGAGCAAAGACGGGATCCCGAAACCATCCTATTATGCATTGTATTTCCTTGCCAAACTGGGGGATGATCTGCTTTCCAGCGGCGATGGATATATTGCGGTCCGGAACAGTCCGAACAATATCTATATCCTGTGCTATAATTACAAGAACCTGATCTTCAATTATAAATACGAAGAAGAAAATCTTGTGGATGTATATAACGTGGATACCATGTTTGAGAACAATGACCCGGTGACAATGAAATTCCTGGTACATGATCTGATCCCCGGCGGAGAATATGTGATCAAAAGGCATATTGTCAACCGGGAACACGGAAGTGTTATGGATGAATGGAAACGGCTGGGATTCGAGCCGGTTATGCGGAGCAATGATATTGAGTATATGAAGAATATCTGTATCCCCAGGATCCAAATGGAACACCGCACCGCAGAAAACGGAGAGATTTTCCTTGAGGCAGAGCTGAAAACGCATGAGATGCTGCTTCTTCACATTTATAAATAAGTAAATTAGTAAATAACTAACTATGTATTATTACAGGAGGCGTGGAAATGGATTTTGTTGCTTACAATGAGATCATGATCTGCAATACACCGATCTGCAATGTCCCGGTTTCCGGGGTCGTCATCGGATATGAATTCCGGATCAAATACCCTTCCTACCGCGGTTGTTTTCTGAGCTGTATTGAAGAACTGTATTTTGAAGTGGACGGACAGAGACTTTCCGAAACAGAAGTATTCTTCTGCCTGAATGGTAAGCAGTTTACGATCGGAGAACTTCCGGAACTGTTCCGGGAATACTGGTTTATCAGGGATCCTGCAGTGATCCGTGTTCTGAAGCCGGGTGGACTTTCAAAAGGAGAGCATACTATCCGTGTGTATATGAAACACCGCGTGCCATATACAGGGTACTTCGGGACCTATCTGGTACTGGAAAGCGACCGGATGGAAACAAGGTCCTGTGAAGGATAACAGATGAAGCGGACAGGAGGTTTGAAACAGATGAAAGAAGATATCAGGATCGGCGTATCACTTTACAGCCTTACCACTCCCTTTATCCATGGAGTGCTTGATCTGGAAGGCTGTCTGAAAAAAGTACACGATATGGGATATAAAGGCGTTGAGATCGTCGCGGCGCAGATGGTACCGGAATATCCGTTTCCTTCTGATAAGTGGCTTTATATGTTCCGGGGACTGTTGGAACAATATGAACTGGAGCCCGTTTGCTGGTCAGCCTATATTGATATGGGAACAAGAACAGACCGCGATCTGACAGAAGCCGAGATCATCCAGTACACAGTAAATGATCTGATCTATGCAAAAAAGGCTGGATTTTCCATGGTAAGAACGCAGCACGCCATATCGCCTGCGATCTTCCGGAAAATGATACCCTTCTGCAAACAGCTGGATATGAAGCTTACCATCGAAATGCACTGGCCGCATCATCCGGAAGTGCCGGTGTGGAAAGAGTATTTCAAGATCATGAAAGGAGAAGGAAAGGGATATTTGGGATTTGTACCGGACTTTTCTATTTTCCAGTATATGCCCCATGCTCTGTATCTGCGTCAGGCAATAGAATATGGATGCCGGAAAGAAGCATTGGACAAGATCGTTAAGATCCATGAAGAGGGTAATTGCTCTTTTCCTGATAATCCGGCAGAACGGGAAACGTATTGCCTGAAGAGGATAGAAGACGGGGATTTCACAGAGATCGAAAAGCATTATGCTGCAGAGATGTTCGGCAAATTCAATCATCCGGCAAGAATCGAACAGTTCCGGGACGTAATAGACTGTGTATTTTATATCCACGGAAAATTCTATTATCTGGATAATGACAGACATGATCCCTGTATCCCGTATGAAGAGTTGATCCCGAAATTCGTGGAATATGGCTATAAAGGGTTTATTGCCAGTGAATTTGAAGGGCATCATTTTTATTCAGAAGTGGATTGCGAAGAGCAGTTGGCTCATTATGTAGCCATGAATAAAAACATACTGGATATGATCTGATGATAAAGATCATTGAAGTGCAAAAAATGAAAAAAGAAGAGACATATTTTGCAAAAATTGTCTCTTCTTTTTTTCTGCCTTCTGAAATCTGAAAAAAATCATCAGAAATACTGCGTCTTTTAAAAAGCTGTTTTGAGATAAATAAATTACAATAACCACATCTGATAAAGATTGTCCGAGTGGGCAGTCACACATGATTTTTCAGGAGGAAAAATATGAAGAAAAGAATTATCGCAATTATCGCAGCCTGCGCTATGCTCGTTACGGCATTCGCAGGCATCGCATCTGCAGAAGAAGCAGGCGAAGGATTCAAGGTTGGCTACAACTATTTCGGCGCAGGCTCTTATGCACTTCTGTCACTTGCTAACAACTCAGACTATGCGATCGCACATATGGGCGATACCCCGATGGGAACCAATGACAATTTCCAGATCGAGCAGATCATCGCTGACGTTGAAAATATGTGCAACGCTGGCTGTGACGGTATCCTGATCTGGCTCCCGGTTCCGGATCTGTATCCGACTGTAGCTGAAATCTGCTCCAAATATGAAGTTCCGTTTGTCTTCAACGATAAAGTTCCGGATCCGGAAATGCACAAATCATTCTGCGAGAATCCGTTCTATGTAGGATCTATCGGACCGGCTAACGCTGTTTATGGCGAAGCAATCGCTGACTATGCGATCGAGCAGGGCTACAAGACCGTTCTGGTTGCTACAGCTACCATTGGTGATCCCACTGACACCCCGCGTCTGGAAGCCTTCAGAGCGAAATTCGAAGCAGCTGGCGGCGAGATCCTTGATGTTCTGAACTGCGAGAATATCGATGATGCTACCACCAAGATTGAAAACTCCCTGATCGTGAATGAGCCTGATTTCATCTATGGTACCGGTTCTGATTTCGGTATTGCAGCTGTCAACGCACTGAACAATGCAGAAGAAGATATCCCGGTCGTGACCTCCGGTCTTGACAAGCAGGCTCTGGATTATGAAGCACAGGGCAAGATCCAGATGATCAACGGCGACTTCTGGGTATGCGGATATTATGCAGCTGTTCTTCTGGAAGCATATCTGCATGGCAACCAGCTGAAGGATGCTGACGGCAACGTTCCGTACATCGATGATGTTGCTCCGTTCGAAGTTCCGGCTGACAAATATGCACTCTATGAAGAAGTATTCCTGAATGCAACTCCTTACTCACAGGAAGAGACTGTAGCACTGGTCAACGGCACATATGATGATTTCGTCAATGCTCTGTACAGCTACAGCATCGATGAGCGTGCAGCAGCTCATGGCATTACTGAATAAGGAAAACCTATTTAATCAGAAACAGCATTATGAAGTAAACCACTCGGCGGCCTCGGAAACGAGTGCCGCCGAATTAATAAGGAGAATGACACGCATTCTTCGAAAGATCCGAAAATGAGTTAATATGTCATTTCGGATGTGTGTGGGAGGATATTATGACAAAAACAGCAACAAAACAAGGATTTACAAGCAAGCCTCTGTTTAAACAGATCCTTTTGCTTGTATTACTGATTGTTCTAATTGTTATCATGCATCTGATCACCGGAGGAAAAATGCTGAGCATGAAGAATATCACGAAGAATATTCTTCCGCAGGCAGTGTTCCCAACGGTGGTTGCCTGGGGTATGATGTTCATCTTCGGTACCGGTCTGGTCGATCTTTCCATCGGTGCACAGGTGATCTTAGGCGCTAACATCGGCGCGATCCTGGCCATGGATGCAGGCCTAGGCTATGTCGGACTGATCATTGCTCCGTTTATCGTGATCGTGATCTGTGAGCTGATGGTCGTTTTCTGTTCCGAATTTCTGAAAATTCCGGGTTGGATCGCAGGTCTGGGATGCGGTCTGATCTTTGAGGCTATCATGGTAATGTGGACACAGGCCAGATCAAAGACAGCAGGTTCTGCCGTTATCACATTGGGTGATGATCTGAGAGTGCTTGGCAGATGGCCGGTCAACGTGATTATCATGGTGGTCATTTTTGTGATCGTTTATCTTATCTATAATCGTACTTCTATCGGAATCAACCTGAAGGCGATCGGCGGAGACCCCGGTGTTTCCTCTGCTGTCGGTATCAACCGCAGAAAAGCGCTTATTATAGCCGCGATCATTGGTGCGGTGATCGTTGGTGCTGCTGCGATCCTGAATATCAGTAAAGCAGGTTCCATCTCAGCATCTTCCGGTCTTGCCAGCCTTTCTACCATTTTCAAGGCTCTTGCCGTAACGCTTATCGCAATGTCCCTTAATTCCTGGATCAGCGAGCCTGTGGGAGCGTTAGGAGCCGGTATCTTTGTCAGCTCACTGTTCAACTTCCTGACCATTATGGGCGTACAGGCTGGAACACTGCAGGAAGTAATCCTCGGTGCAGTTGTTATCATTTGCGGCGTGCTGGCACGTCTGAACTATAAGGGGGTGGCGAAATAATGGCAGATATCGTATTAAAAACAGAACATCTCTGCAAATTCTTTGGTGCCACTAAGGCCAATAATGATCTGAACCTGGAAATCCCCAGAGGAGCCGTCTTGGGTCTTGCTGGAGAGAATGGTTCCGGCAAATCCACCCTTGCCTCCATGATCTGCGGTATTCAGAAGCCTACCAGCGGCAAAATGTATCTGAACGGCCAGGAATACGCTCCGTCAAACCCTGTGGACGCCAATGAGCATCATGTGGCAATGGTTCTTCAGGAACTGGGTGTGGTAGGACCTCTGGATCCGGTAACCAATATGTTTCTCGGAAGAACCGGTAAATTTAAATCAGGTCCTCTGGTAAGCCTTTCAGGAATGAAAAAAGAAGCGGAAGCTACTTTTGAAAAATGGAACCTGACCAAGGTCCCGCTGACCGGTGTCGCCGGAAACATGTCTATTGAGAACAGGAAAGTCCTGGAACTTGCGAGAGCGCTCTCCATTGATCCGAAGTTCCTGATCCTGGATGAGATCTCTCAGGCACTTTCTCATGACAATCGTAAAATGCTCTATAAATTCATCGAGCATTTCACTTCTCCGGAAGTAGGAGGAACCATCCTGATGGTCACCCACGATCTGGAAGAAATGATGGAGATCTGCACCCATATCAGCGTACTGCGAGACGGACAGATCATCGACACCAGACCGACATCTGAATATTCAATGGATGAACTGAAACGTCTGATGATCGGACGTGAGGTCTCCGGAGATTATTACCGTGCAGACCGGGAGGAAATGTATCAGCAGGACGTTGTCCTGAAAGTAGAACACCTGACAGTTCCCGGCGAGCTGAATGATATCAGTTTTGATCTGCATAAAGGTGAGATCCTGGGTGTCTGCGGTCTGTCTGACGGCGGTATCCACTCCGTAGGACCTGCATTGTTTGGTCTTTCCGAGCACCGTAAAGGAAACATCATATATGTTCCGGCAAACAGACAGCTGAAAGGGCCAAAGGATATGATCCAGACCAACGGCGCATATCTGTCCAAGGACCGTGATGCGGACGGACTGATGCTGGATGCTTCTATCGGGCAGAATATTTCTGTGCCGAATGTCAGGCTTTTAACCCAGGGCCCCCTCAAATTCCTTAGTCCCGCCCGTGTAAATAAACTGGCCAACAAAGCCTCGGTGGATTTTGAGATCAAATCTTCAGGACTGGGTCAGGTAGTGAAGAGCCTGTCCGGCGGTAATAAACAGAAAGTCAACTTAAGCCGTTGGCTGGTACAGGATCTGGAATATGTCATCCTGGACTGCCCGACACGAGGCGTGGATATCGGTGTTAAAGCTTATATTTACGGCGTTATGAAGCAGATGAAGGAGAAAGGCATCGCCATTATCCTGATCTCTGACGAACTTCCGGAAGCAATGGGTATGTCTGACAGGCTGCTGGTCATGAAAGATCATGAAATGGCCGGAATGCTCAGCAGAACAACAGACTTTATTGAAGACAAGATAATCGAGGTGATGCTGTAATGAAGACAAAAAAGAATTTTCCGTGGTTAACTGTAATACCATTTTTGATCTTGGCATTCATGCTGATTATCTTTGGTATTATAGATGGTTTTGATAAAATATTGAGCGTTTCCAATCTGGAGAGTATGTTCAATCAGGGATTTGCGATCATCGTTGCCGGATTTGGTATGGTATTTGCAACGACTATGGGCGGAACGGATATTACCCATGGTGCATTGCTGGGCCTGGCAGGCGGTTTTGCCTGTGTAGCAGGCGGTGCCAGCGCCTGGCTGGTATTTCCGGCAGCTCTGATCATCGGTATTGCGTCCGGAGCTCTTCTGGGAACTCTGAATGCGAAATTCCGCGCCAATACCTTCATGATGTCTCTGGCTATCATGATCGCGTTCAAGGCGCTGAACAACCTGTTCTTTGCCGCATCCCCGGCAGTGCCTCCTGCATCACTGTCCTTTATCAATAATACAGTGTTCAAGATCATTGTACTGATCGTTCTGTTCCTGCTTGTATTATTCGTTTATAACTATACGCCCTACGGTGTATACCTGAAAGGTATCGGTGAAAATGAAGTCGCCATGAGGCATGTCGGTATCAATGTTGCGAAGATCAAGATCATCGCGTTCATTATTTCAGGCGGACTGTGTGCTTTTGCCGCAGTTTTCAATGCTGTTCGTATCGGCGCTGTGGATAATAAGGTCGGCGTTTCCTTTGAAATGAACGTTATGATGGCAATGTTCATCGGCGGTATCCCGGTCAACGGCGGTATGAAATCCCAGCTGTACAAGATCATCATCGGCGCATTCACGATCATCATCCTGACCAACGGCTTGACCCTGGCTGGTGCCGATTCCGGTCTGACCCAGCTGATCAAAGGTATCGTTCTTCTGGCGTCCGTGGCATTTACACTGTTCCTGAACAGAAAGATCAGTTCCAGCCATGAACAGGCAGCTGTGAACCAGAAAAAACTGGACGATGGAACCGCCCAGGCTGCATAATTGAAACAAGAAAAGTTTTAAAGAAAAGATAGGAGATTTATAAAATGGCAAAATTAAAAGTAGCAGTTATCGGCTGCGGTGGTATTGCAAATCAGAAACATTTACCGGCACTTTCTGCTCAGAAAGATCTGTGCGAACTGGTGGCGTTCTGCGATATTATTGAAGAACGCGCAAAGAAAGCCTGTGAACAGTATGGCGTGGAAGGCGCAAAATATTATACAGATTACAATGAGCTGCTGAAGGATGAAAGCATCGATGTGGTTCATGTATGTACCCCGAACGTGGCACATTGCCCGATCACCTGCGCAGCATTTGAAGCAGGAAAGAACGTTATGTGTGAGAAGCCGATGGCGCACAACACAGAATCTGCACAGAAAATGATGGATGCATGGAAGAAATCCGGCAAGAAGTTCACCATCGGATATCAGAACAGATTCCGTCAGGACACTCAGCTGCTGCATGCAGCCTGCGAAGCGGATGAGTTCGGCGAGATCTATTTCGCTAAGGCACATGCGATCAGAAGAAGAGCGGTTCCGACATGGGGCGTATTCCCGGATAAGTCCAAACAGGGCGGCGGTCCGCTGATCGATATCGGAACACACGCACTTGATATCACGCTGTGGTGCATGAACAATTACAAACCGGTATCTGTTATGGGTTCTGTTTTTGAAAAACTCGGTCATTCAGATCTCGCTGCTCAGGGCAATATGTTCGGCGCATGGGATACCAAGAACTTCGAAGTAGAAGATTCTGCTTTCGGCTTCATCAAATTCGAAAACGGCGCAACCATCTTCCTGGAGGCTGCATGGGCAATCAACATGAAAGATTCTCGTGAAGCTGCCTGCACTCTGTGCGGTACAAAGGGCGGAGCTGAAATCGTCGGCGAAATGGCAGGCGGAAATGCAACAGGCAGAGAATACAATCTGATCGTGAACGGAACCTATCACGGCAATCTGGTAGAGCAGAGCCTGTCCGATACCGGCACGATCGCTTTCTTTGAAGGCGGATCTTCTGAACCGAAAGACATTGAATGCAAGCAGTGGCTGGAGTGTATCATCAATGATACAGATCCGTGCGTAAAGCCGGAGCAGGCATTTGTCGTGACCCAGATCCTGGATGCGATCTATAAATCGGCTGCAGAAGGGAAAGAGATCAAGCTGTAAGACCACAGGGGGACAAAACTATGAAATTGGGTTTAGTTAGTGCGATCCTGCCAGATCTGTCTTTTGAAGAACTGTGCGAATTTGCAGGCGAATACGGTATTGAATGCCTTGAAGTAGCCTGCTGGCCGGTGGGTAAAGCAGAGAGACGCTATGCAGGCGTCAGCCATATTGATGTGGATAAACTCGATGATGTCAGGGTCAGCAAGATCAAACAGTGTCTTGCTAAAAACGGCGTGGAAATCTCCTCTTTGGGATATTATCCAAATCCTCTGGATCCTGAAAAAGGTCCTGCTGCGGTGGAACACATCCATAAGCTGATCGATGCTTCGAAGAAACTGGGCGTGAACCTCGTCACAACTTTTATCGGCAGAGACAGCAAAAAAAATGTGGAAGAAAACATGGAACTGGTGAAGGAGATATGGCCTCCCATCATCAGGCATGCTGAAGAAGCCGGCGTCAGGATCGCCATTGAGAACTGTCCGATGCTGTTTACGAAAGATGAATGGCCGGGAGGACAGAATATCATGACAACTCCTGCAAATTGGAGAAAAGTCTTTGAGATCCTGGACAGCCCCAATCTTGGTATCAACTATGACCCATCTCATTTTGTATGGCAGATGATCGATTATATCAAACCGATCTATGAATTCCGGGAGAAGATCTTCCATGTCCATTATAAGGATATCAAGGTCTACTGGGACAGACTGCAGGAAGTCGGTGTTATGGGCTATCCGCTGCAGTTCATGTCCCCGAAACTTCCTGGACTTGGAGATGTTGACTGGGGAAAATATGTTTCCGCATTAACCGACATTGGTTATGACGGATTTACCTGTATCGAGATCGAAGACAAGGCTTTCGAAGGCAGTGAAGAGGCAGTCAAGAAGTCTATCATCCAAAGTGTAGGCTACCTGAGAAACTTTGTTTCATGATAAGCCAGTTATGAAGACTGCCAGAAAGGGGGACCAATGAAAGACATCAGAATTGCGATTATAGGGCACGGCTTCATGGGACATGAACATGAGACCATGCTTCTGAAACAACCCGGCTTTCAGCTGATCGGTTTTTCCGATAAGGATCCGGAACAATTGAAAGATGTTACAGAAGGACTGAAACGGTATTCCAGCAACGAAGAACTGCTGGCAGATCCTGATGTGGATGTTGTTCTGATCGCCGCTAATAATATCTATCATCATGATCTTGTCTGTCAGGCTGCAAGAGCCGGCAAGGATGTGATCTGTGAGAAACCGATCGCCATGAGCCTGGATGAGATCGATGACATGATCAGGGTAACGAAAGAATGCGGTGTGAAATTCACGATCCATCATCAGAGACGTTTTGATCCTGATTTCCGGACCATGAAAAATGTCTATGATTCCGGGACGCTTGGTGATGTTTACTCGATCAAAAGCAGTCTTTACGGACATAACGGAAATATGCATGACTGGCATGTATATATCGATCAGGGCGGCGGTATGCTCCTTGACTGGGGCGTGCATCTGATCGATCAGGTCCTGTGGATGATGAAAGGACATAAAGTCTTATCGGTTTATGCAGATATCCGGAATGTCATCAATAAGGAAGTAGATGATTATTTCAAGATCCTGATGAAATTTGACAACAATGTGCTGGCGGAGATCGAACTGGGAACCTATTTCCTGGGAGATAAGGAACACTGGTTTGAACGTCACTGGATCATGTCCGGCAACAAGGGAACTGCCTATGAAGACGGTTTCTGGCCGGAGGGAAAGATCGTCCGCAAGACGGAGCTCCTGAAAAATGTGGGAGGTTCCCGTACGATGACGGCTGCCGGCCCAACCAGATCTTTCGGGCCGCCGCCGGAAGGAACCCTGGTAACAGAACCGCTGCCGACAGCACAGACTACACATGATATGTATTTTGAAAACTACAGAAAAGCATACTGGGGAGAAGAGGAATTCCTTATTCAGATCCCGGAATGCCGAAGAGTATTTGCTTTGATGGATGCGGTCCGGGAATCCGGCCGTACCGGTAAAGCGATCATGTTTGAAGAATGATATGATCTTAATTTCGTATTGATCAGTCATCAACAGGAGGAACATATGTATCGTTACGATAAGAAAGGACCGAAAAGAGGTGTGGCATTATACAGCTATTCCGCGGAATTCGGCCTGACAAAGACACTGGAGGATTGTTTTGAGGATGTGCATGATATGGGTGCACACGGCATTGAGATCCTGGCCAATACCCATATTGAAAACTATCCTTATCCAACCGATGAGTGGGTAGAGAACTGGCACCATCTCTGTGAAAAATATGAGGTCGAGCCGGTAGAGTACGGTAACTGGATCGATTCCCATGTTCTTGGATATAGAGATCTGACGACCGAAGAATCTATAGAAATGCTCTGCAGGGATATCCGTCTTGCCGCAAGACTTGGCTTTACCTGCATGAGAACAAAGATGCCGGTTATCAATGAAAAACTGGAACCGGTCCTTAACTGGCGTGAGATCATTAAAGGCGCGCTTCCGGTAGCTGAGAAGTTCGGTATCAAGATGATGCCGGAGATCCATACGCCGACGAACCTGAAATCGGATATGGTAAAACAGTTCGTTGATTTTGCAAAAGAAACAGGAACCGAATGCTTCGGCATCAATGTGGATTTTTCCGTATTCCGGACAAAATTCAGTGAGCATGAATGGGTCGATCCTTTATACAAGGCAAACGATCCTGAGGATATCATCCCGCTGCTTCCTTATATTTACTGCTGCCATGCCAAGTTCATCAATATGAACGATGATTTTGAAGAGACAACGATCCCGTATCCGGAAGTCCTGAAAGTGATGATGGATCATGGCTGGAACGGATATCTTCTGAGCGAGTATGAAGGTGCGGATAAATATCAGGATGGCTATGAAGTAACACAGATGCTCAGAAAACAGCACATCATGATGAAACGTATCCTGGGCGACTGATAAGGAGGTAGAGACATGGAAAAACAGGTTATTCAGACAGTTGGATTCCGCAACATCGTGGAAAACGGCGAGGTTACGGGATTTCAGTTTAAAGTCCGTCTTCCTTATTACCGGGGAGTATTCCTTTCCCAGCTTCGTCCGGGAACCGTGATCATCGACGGCGAGTCCATTTCCAAAGAAAATGTGCTCTGGAATGTAAAGGGAGAAGACTTTACGGCAGAAGAGATGAAGCATGATTTCAAGACCCACTGGTCTGTGCAGGTACCGGCTGTGATCAAGGTGAAAAAACCGGGCGGACTGTCCCAGGGGTATCATGATCTGACCTATGGATTCAGCTTTACCTCATCTTATATGCCGCCGATCATGCAGAATGACGAAGCATTGGATCCCGATAAGGAAAGCATGATCTTTATGCCGGAATTCGGGCATCATGTAAACAGCAGAAGGATGATCATCGTTTAAATTATTAATGAGGCAGACAGCCGCATATTCGTATATGCTGGCTGTCTGTTCTTCCTCAGAGGTGAAAAAATGAAAAAATACGCATTTGGAGCAGATGTAGGCGGTACAACCGTCAAAATGGGTCTTTTTGAGACCACCGGAAATCTTCTGGAGACCTGGGAGATCCCGACTGTAACAGCAAATGATGGTGCTGCGATCCTGCCGGATATCAGCCGCACAATCGCAGAGAAAATGGATGAGAAAAACATTTCCCTGGATGATGTGGAAGGCATCGGCATGGGCGTGCCGGGACCGGTACTGAATGACGGAACGGTGAATAAGTGTATCAACCTGGGATGGGGCGTGATCAATGTCGAACAGATCCTGGGAGAATTGACAGGACTCAGGGTCAAAGCAGGCAACGATGCCAATGTAGCAGCCATGGGAGAAATGTGGCAGGGAGGCGGAAAAGGATATAAAAACGTCGTTATGGTCACTCTCGGTACCGGTGTTGGCGGCGGCGTGATCCAGGACGGCAAGATCGTTTCGGGATTTAACGGCGCAGCCGGAGAGCTGGGTCATATCCCGACCAGAGATGATGAAACTGAATGCTGCGGCTGCGGAAAAAAAGGGTGCCTCGAGCAGTATGCTTCTGCCAATGGCTTTACCAGGATCACAAAAAGATATCTGGAAGCCAATCCGGATGCTGAAACGGTTCTGAAAAATGCTCCGGAGCTTAGTTCCAAAGTGATCTTTGACGCCGCAAAAGAAGGCGATGCGGTTGCCCTTCATATGGTGGATGAAGTAGGCAGGATCCTTGGAAAGGCTCTTGCTACGATCTCCTGTGTGGCTGATCCTCAGGTATTTGTTCTGGGAGGCGGCATGTCCAAATCAGGACCGATCCTGACGGACTGCATTGAAAAGTATTATAAAGAATACGCATTTCATGCTTCCAGGGGAACAGAGATCAAACTGGCCACATTAGGAAATCTGGCCGGCATCTACGGCGGCGTCGGCATGCTGCTGAGCTGACCATATCCAAACAGATTAACATAAGTGAAATATACTGCCGTATATCGGAACTTGCCGGTATACGGCAGTCATCTTAAAGGGGAGAGACCAGATGACACATTACGAACGAATGACAGCAGGACTAGTGTATGATCCGGGTGATCCGGAGATCATGGAAGAACAGCAGATCTTTCAAAAGAAACTATGGGAATTTAACCAGCTTTCCCCATCACAGGCAGAAGAAAAAGACAGATATCTCCGGGGTGTTTTTGCCGAATGCGGAAACAACTGTTATATTGAGCTTCCTTTTCGCGCAAACTGGGGAGGGCATCATGTTCATTTTGGATCCGGAATCTATGCCAATTACAATCTAACGGTAGTGGATGACGGTCATATCTACGTCGGGGATCAGGTAATGTTAGGCCCCAATGTCACGATCATTACTGCAGCCCATCCGGTGAATCCGGAATTGAGAAAAAAGGCTTATCAGTTCAATCGCGACGTGTATATCGGCAAAAATGCCTGGATCGGAAGTAATGTAACGATCCTTCCAGGCGTTCACATTGGTGAAAACAGTGTGATCGGTGCCGGAAGCATAGTGACAAAAGATATTCCTGCCGATGTAGTGGCTGTAGGGAATCCCTGCAGGATATTAAGACACATTTCGGAAAGGGATGATATTTATTATTACAAAGATAATAAACTGGACTGGGATGAACTGAACCTTCTTTTATAAACCGTATTTCAGATATTTCTTGACTTTTGCATCTTAAATAATACAATATAAACACAGTAATTTCATGGAACGAAATGTTCCATGATTTTTATATACAAATTATATTTTCGATCTGAAAGGGAATCAGCTATGGAACACATCGAGAGGAATAAGGCATTTGATCTTCTGAAACAATATAACAAAGACCCGTTTCATATCCGGCACGCATTGACTGTTGAAGCTGTGATGAAATGGTATGCAAATGAATTGGGCTATGCAGAAGATGCTGATTACTGGGGAATTGTCGGGCTTTTACATGACATCGACTTTGAGCTGTATCCGGAAGAACATTGCAAAAAAGCACCGGAACTGTTAAGGGACGGAGGTGTATCAGAAGATATCATACACAGTGTTGTCTGTCATGGATACGGGATCTGTGTAGATATTGCTCCGGAACATGAAATGGAAAAAGTTTTGTTCGCTGCTGACGAACTGACTGGACTCATCTGGGCAGCGGCTCTTATGCGCCCGTCTAAGAGCACGAAAGACATGGAACTGAAATCTCTCAAGAAAAAATATAAAGACAAAAGATTCGCTGCAGGATGCTCCAGAGAGGTCATCTTAAAAGGCGCCGAAATGCTTGGATGGGAACTGGATCAACTGCTGGAGATGACCTTGCATGCCATGCAGGAGACAGAAGAGGATATCCATGAATAAAGAAATGATCGTCGGTCATCCGACAAAATCTCTGATCCTCTTTGCGATCCCCATGATCATAGGGCAGCTGTTTCAACAGATCTATTCACTCGCAGATACCATGATTGTCGGAAGAACGCTCGGAGCAGGTCCGCTTGGGGCAGTGGGAAGTGCTGTTTCAATCTGCTGGGTCTATGTTTCCATCGCGTTGGGACTGGGAATCGGATGCTCTGTAGTGATCTCGCAGCTGTTTGGTGCCGGAAGATACGGCAGGATGAAGACGGCAATCTATACTTCCATCATTTCCATGATGAGCCTGAGTCTTATCTTTATGGTGATCGGGATCCTTTCCTGTGACGGGGTAACCGCGCTGATGAATACCCCGGACGAATTATTCCAGGATGCCAGAACCTACTATCTGATCTATATTATCGGATTTCCCGGGCTGTTTTTGTATAATATTTCCAACTCTATTTTCAATGCACTTGGAAAAAGCAAGATTCCGCTGTATTTCCTGGCCGGATCCGCATCCCTGAATATCGGACTTGACCTGTGGTTTATACTTGGCTTTCACTGGGGAGTGGCAGGGGCTGCCATTGCTACCATTGTTTCGCAGTATCTGGCAGCTATCCTCAGTTTTATTGTTCTTCTGCACTATATCAGGAAAGAATGCCGGACAGATCCTTCGGATGAACATGTAGTAAAAGTCTTTGACTGGAAGACACTGTCAGGAATCGCCCGGGTAGCAGTGCCAACAATGATCACACAGACCATTCTGTCTGTGGGAATTGTCGTGATGCAGGCTCTGGTGAACAGCTTTGGCCCTTCTGTTATGTCAGGATTTACGGCTGCTTCCAAGATCGATGGTATTGCAATGGTACCCATGATACAGATCGGAAATGCAGTATCAACCTTTGCAGCCCAGAATATGGGAGCCGGGCAGCAAGACCGTGTGGTAAAAGGATATCATACAGCTCTTGCCATGACTGCAGTTGTCAGCATTACACTGGCAGTTATCATGTTTATCTGGTGCGGACCTGTTGTCAGCCTGTTTATGGATGCCGCCACAAGCGCTGAATCCATTGCCGTGGGAGCGGACTATGTGAAGATCGTCTGTGCTTTCTATATCATTATGGGTTTCATGAATAATACCTGCGGTGTGTTAAGAGGTACCGGAGATATCATGCCTACTATGGTCTCTCTATTGGGCAACTTTGGCATTCGTATTGCCTTTGCCTATATTATGACTGCTTTTATCCATGATCCTGTGTTTATCTGGTGGGCGCAGCCGATCGGATGGTTTGTCGGATTCATGATCGCTTATATCCGATTCAAGAGCGGCAAATGGAGAACGAAAAAAGTGATATGAGGTGAATCATGCAATACAGAAAAGACAGATACGGAAATGACATCTCTATCCTGGGACTTGGCTGCATGCGGTTTACAACATCCGGAGGCCATATTGACCTGGACAAAGCATCCGGAGAGATCCGTGCAGCCATTGAAGGCGGGATCAATTATTTTGATACCGCTTATATCTACCCGGGCAGCGAAGCTGCTGTAGGTCAGATACTGGAACAACTCCACATGAGGGATCGTGTCAGGATCGCGACAAAACTGCCGCATTATCTTCTGAAAAAAACAGAAGATTTTGACAGGTATTTCGAAGAGCAGCTATCAAGGCTTCGTACCGATCATGTAGAGTATTATCTGATGCATATGCTGACGGATGCAGATACCTGGAAGAGGCTCTGTGATATGGGAATCCGGGAATGGATCCGGGAAAAGAAAGAAAGCGGACAGATCGGGCAGATCG
Organism: Parasporobacterium sp.; assembly: GCA_017510065.1. GTDB lineage: Bacteria > Bacillota > Clostridia > Lachnospirales > Lachnospiraceae > RGIG5612. Next base: position 28,023 of record JAFWOB010000137.1, on the reverse strand, counting down.
GTTTTTCCTATCATGGAGGAACTGAACCATTCCAGAAACTGCTGGATGCCTATGACTGGGATTTCTGTCAGATCCAATATAATTATCAGGATGAACATTCCCAGGCCGGCGTCAAAGGACTGAAATATGCTGCCTCCAAAGGGATTCCGGTGATCATCATGGAACCGCTGCGTGGAGGACGTCTTGCCAATAAACTGCCGCAGCAGGCGCTTAAGATCCTGGATGATTATCCTGTTCACAGAACTCCTGCTGCCTGGGCTTTCCGATGGCTGTGGAACCAACCGGAAGTAACCTGTGTCCTGTCTGGTATGAATTCCATGGAAATGCTGCAGGAAAACCTGGAAGAAGCAGACTCCATGACGGTTGGTTCTCTTACAGAAGAAGAATTCCGGGTTTATAAAGATGTCGTAAACGCAATCAATATTAATATCAAAGTTCCCTGTACCGGGTGCCGGTACTGTATGCCCTGTCCGAAAGGAGTCGACATTCCGGGATGCTTTTCAGCGTATAACAACATGAGCTCCGGTGGCTTATATATCGGACTCCGGGAGTATATGATGTGTACGGTGCTCCGTAAAAACTATACAGGAGTTGCCAATTGTGTACAGTGCGGAAAATGCGAGCAGCATTGCCCGCAGGGAATACAGATCCGGAAAGAATTAAAAGCGGTCGGACGCAGATTTGAGCTGCCTCCTCTGAAACTGGTTTATAAGATTGCGCCGAAGATCATGAAATACTGATCCGGCGAGATCGTGATTGAAAGAGAACGAATATGAGTAAATGCGTGATCATAGGCGGTGCAGATATCAAAGCGTATGACAGGATCAGATCCTTCCTGTCCGATGATGATTTTATCATCTATTGCGACAGCGGGCTGAAGCACCGGAGATTACTGGGAAAAGATCCTGATCTGATCGTAGGGGATTTTGACTCCTGTACAGACTATCATATTCAGATAAGACACAGATCCGATGATCAGATAAAGAAGTTCGATCTATTCAATTATCTGGATGCTGAACCGGATCATTTCATGCTGGAGTATGAATCTGCCAAAACAGCACCGGCTATTCGGATCACGCCGGAAAAATACGACAGCGATACTATGTTCGGCGTCAGGACCGGACTGGAAAGAGGCTTTGAAGAGTTTCTTCTGGCAGGAGTCGTCGGTCAGCGTTTTGACCATTCTTTTGCCAATATTTCCATCCTTCTGATGCTGGACAGTCTTGATAAAAAAGCGAAACTCATTGATGATTATTCAGAAATGGAGATCGTCTCATCTAAACCTGCATTTGTTTCCGACTGCTATTCCTGCTTTTCTCTCCTGGCGGTTTGCGGGACTGCGAAAGAGATTGCGATCGAAAATGCCCGGTATACCTTTCTCCCGAACCGGGAGATCACAAGTGAACATCAGTATGCTATCAGTAATGAAGTGCTTCCGGGAAAAACAGCCAGGATCACAGTCGGCGAAGGAAGACTGCTGCTGGTAAAAGTGTTCCGGGAGGAAAATGAAACGAAATGATATCTGAGAATACTCCTGTTAGAATAAATAAATACCTGAGCGATGCAGGCCTATGTTCCAGAAGAGAAGCAGACCGTCTGATCGAAGCAGGCAAAATCATGATCGATGGAAAACCGGCAGTTACTGGACAGAAAGTCTTTCCGGGACAGAAAGTTTTCTGCGAAGGCAGGGAGGTGAAAGATGACACTCCTCTGATCCTGCTGGCGTTTCATAAACCTGTTGGGATCGAATGCACAACTTCCTCTGATGTTAAGGATAATATTATTGATTATATTCGCTATCCTTCCAGGATCTTTCCGATAGGAAGACTAGACAAAAACTCTTCCGGACTGATCCTGATGACCAATAAAGGAGAATTATCCGACCGGATCCTGAGAGGTTCCAATTATCATGAAAAAGAATATGAAGTAACCGTCGATCATCCGGTAACGGCTGAAATGATCCGGCAGCTTAAAAACGGAGTGGAGATCGAACTGGATGACGGAGCCAAAAAGATCACCACCAGACCATGCTTTGCGCAGGCGACAGGAAAAAGGAGCTTTCGGATCATCCTGACCCAGGGACTGAACCGGCAGATCCGGAGAATGTGCGAGAAACTCGGGTATCATGTAGTATCTCTGAAAAGGATCCGTGTCATGAATATTCTTCTGGGGAATCTTTCGGAAGGACATTATCGCAATGTCACAGAAGCGGAACGAAGACGTTTAATGAAAGAACTGCAGGAGGAAAAGCCTCAGGAGTTCCATACAGGAGAAACAGGAAAATGAACAGTGAAAAAACAGCCAGGATCAAAGAACTGACCGAATTGCTTAACAAAGCTTCCAGGGCCTATTACGCGGAAGGCACAGAGATCATGTCCAATTATGAGTATGATGCCCTCTACGATGAACTGGTTTCCCTGGAGGAAGAAACCGGCTTTATCCTTTCCAATTCTCCTACACAGAATGTGGGATATGAAGCAGCACAACAGCTTGTTAAGGAAGCTCATGAAACACCGGCTCTGTCTCTGGACAAAACCAAAGATCCGCAGGTGCTGGCGGATTTTCTGGGTGTGCAGAAAGGAATCCTTTCCTGGAAACTGGATGGACTTACCGTGGTTGTAACATATGAAAACGGGAACCTGTTGAAAGCAGTCACCAGAGGGAACGGTGAGATAGGAGAAGTCGTGACCGCCAATGCGAGGACCTTTGCGAACCTTCCTTTGACGATTCCCTATAAAGGAAAACTGGTCTTACGAGGAGAAGCAGTGATCCGTTATTCTGATTTTGAAAGGATCAACCGGGAAATACCGGATGCAGATGCAAAATATAAGAATCCAAGGAATCTGTGTTCCGGCTCAGTTAGACAGCTTGATCCCGCTGTGACTGCATCAAGAAGTGTTAATTATCTTGTGTTTTCATTAGTTACAGTATCAGGAGATGCCGATGTTCAGCCTGATTTTTGTAATTCAAATGAAAAGAAATTCCTTTGGCTGAAAGGTCTTGGATTTGATGTCGTTCCATACCGTATGACAGATCATGATTCTGTTCAGCAAGACGTCAGAACCTATGCAGAGGAGATCCAATCTTTTGATATTCCTTCTGACGGTCTTGTACTCCTTCTGGATGATATTGCTTACGGGGAGAGCCTGGGAAGAACTGCCAAATTCCCCAGAAATGCGATCGCTTTTAAATGGATGGATGAAACGGCACAGACGACACTGACAGAAATAGAATGGTCTCCCTCCAGAACAGGACTGATCAATCCGGTGGCCATCTTTGATCCGGTGGAACTGGAAGGAACTACGGTGTCCCGCGCAAGCCTTCACAACCTGAGTATCATGGAAGGTCTGAAGCTGGGAATCGGGGATACCATTACCGTATATAAAGCCAATATGATCATTCCGCAGATTGCGGAAAACCTGACAGAAAGCGGGAATTTCCCAATCCCTGATACCTGCCCCGCATGCCACGGAGCTACTTGCGTCGTAGAAGAAAACGACGTTAAGACGCTGCATTGCCCGAATCCGGAATGTCCTGCTAAAAAGATCAAATTGTTTGCGGATTTTGTCAGCAGAAACGCCATGAATATCGAAGGGATTTCAGAAGAGACTCTGGAGAAATTCATAGGGCATGGATTTATTACCGAATTTGCTGATATTTACCGGCTGTCACGCTATCGGGATGAGATCGTAAACATGAATGGGTTCGGTGAAAAGTCCTATGAGAACCTGATCAGATCTGTTAATCAGTCCAGAAAAACCGCCTTATACAGACTTATTAATGGTCTTGGGATCATCGGGATCGGTCCGCAGAATGCGAAAGTGCTGTGCAGGCATTTTAAAAATGACTTTGAAAAACTGCGCTGTGCGGGGGTGGAAGAATTGACCGGTGCTGATGGAATCGGCGAAGTTCTGGCAGGAAATATCCGGTCCTATTTTGCTGATGAAGAAAACAAGAGAATGCTGGATGATCTTCTGCAGGAAATTACACTGGAACAGGAGCAGGCAGAGGAATCTGACCTGAAGCTGACCGGTATGACATTCGTCATTACCGGAAGCCTGACGCATTATGAAAACCGGGATGCGCTGAAAAGCGAGATCGAAGCTATGGGAGGAAAAGTTGCCGGAAGCGTTTCCGCAAAGACATCCTATCTGATCAATAACGATATCCTGTCAGGATCATCCAAAAATAAAAAAGCGCGGGAACTGAATATTCCGGTCATAACAGAAGAAGAATATCTTGAAATGATACGCGAATTGATGTAAAAAAATATTTTCTGTGTTAAAATAAATAAATTATAGTATTACGTTTTATAGATCAGAGGAGGAATTCATGCCGATCAAAGTTCAGAAAGATCTACCTGCAAGGGCTGTGATCGAAAAAGAGAATATATTTATAATGGATGAGACCAGGGCTATCAATCAGGATATTCGTCCGCTTGAAATTGTACTGGTCAACCTGATGCCTCTGAAAGAAGATACAGAGATCCAGATGCTGAGAAGCCTTTCCAATACGCCGCTGCAGGTGAATCTGTCTTTCGTCGCACCGCACCATATCAGCAAAAACACTCCCGTATCTCATCTGAACCAGTTTTATCATACCTTTGAAGAAATCGAAAACCGCAATTTTGACGGTCTGATCATCACGGGCGCTCCTGTTGAGATGCTGGAGTTTGAAGAAGTGGATTTCTGGGATGAGATCGTTCGGATCATGGACTGGTCTCAGACACACGTGACATCGACAATCTTTTTGTGCTGGGCTGCTCAGGCCGCGTTTTATCATTTTTACGGTCTGAAAAAAAGACTTCTGAATAAAAAACTATCCGGTATTTACAGTCACAAAGTTCATCACCGCAAGACTCCTCTTGTCAGGGGATTTGATGATGTTTTTCTGGCTCCACACTCCAGGCATACTGAGATCAGCCTGAGGGAAGTATCGCGGCATAAAGAGATCGTAGTTTTGGGGGATTCCGAAGAAGCAGGTCTTTTTCTTGCTATGGCAGACGAAGGAAAGAAGATCTTTATCATGGGACATCCGGAGTATGACCGGAATACCCTGGACAGTGAGTACAAAAGAGATATGAAAAAGGGTATGAATCCGGATATCCCGGTCAATTATTATCCGGATGACAATCCGGAAAATAAGCCTGTCCTGACCTGGAGAGCCCATGCCAATACACTTTACACAAACTGGCTGAACTATTATGTATACCAGATCACTCCGTATGATCTGAACAACCTGTAAAGCGAGGAACAGATATGGTTTATAACAGAACTTTATGGAAAAGAGCCGTTGTCCTTGTACTGGCGTTTATTCTGATAGCTGGGTTCAGTGTGTCTGCAGCAGAGAATGGATCTGCGTCAGGTCTTCCGGACAGGTTCAGTATCGTACTGTTCGGGCTGAGCGGCGACAACGACGGACTGGATACCAACCGGACAGACAGTATTATCGTAGTTACGGTTGATAATGAATACAAACAGCTGAAATTCACGTCCGTATTGAGAGATATCAAAGCATCGATCGAAGGCCATGAACCGCAGAAGATCAATGCGGCATACCGTTACGGCGGGCCGGAACTGGCTCTTCAGACACTGAACGAGAATTTCAATCTTAACCTGAAAGATTACATTACCGTTACTTTCTGGAACTTTGAATATATCGTCGACTGCCTTGGGGGCGTACATGTGGACCTGACAGAAGAAGAAGCGGACTATATGAACTGGGATGAATATGTAGGAACTGATTTTACCGCCGGTCCCAGGCTTCTGAATGGTACGGAAACCCTGGAATACTGCAGAATCAGGAAGATCGATTCCGATGTCCAGAGATCCGCCAGACAGCGTAAGGTCCTTGTAGACCTTCTGGATACCGTGACGAACATGAATCCCGAAGAGGCACGCGCGCTGATGAATGTATTTGTCCAGGGAGTGGAATCTACCTCCCTGACGCCGGCTGCTGTTATGACCTTGCTCTCTATTCCCTATAAGGATTATGAGATCATTAACAATCATTTCCCGGACGCTGACCTGGATCATGATGTCTGGGGGGATATAGATGAGCATGGAGAATGGGTCTGGTTTATGGATCTGGATGCAGCAAGTGTAAGATTTAACGATATCATTAACAATCAGCAGCCTGCACAGGCGCCTGAAGAATGATCCCGGAGAAAACAATATGGCAAAGAGAGATTATTACGAAGATTATTATGATGATTACCAGCCTCCTAAACGTTCCCGCTGGAAGACAGTTGTCCTCCTTATTGTTGATATTCTGCTGATGATCATTCTGGCAGCTGTGATCATCCTGTGCTACATCACCGGAGGCAAGAAAACCGTCACACTGAATGAAGAAAACCTGGGGATTGTTAATCTGTCCGATCTGCTGGCATCTATGGCCAGGGATACCGGTTCCGATGCCGGCGAAACTGTGGAAGATCCTGTAGAAGAGGAGGAACTGATCCGGAAATGGACAGAGATTACCAACATTGCCTTCTTTGGTATTGACTCCACGGATGAACAGGCTGCTTACGGAGATAAGAACCGCAGCGATTCTATGATCATCGTTTCCATTGATCAGACGAATAATACTGTAAAACTGACAAATATCCTGCGTGATTCCAAAGTTCCGATTGAAGGACATGATCCGCAGAAGATCAACGGAGCCTATGTATACGGAGGAGCAGAACTGGCGATCAAGACTCTGAATCAGAATTTTATGCTCAATATCTCGGATTATGCAACTGTGGATTTTGCCGGGATCGAACATATTGTGGATCTGCTGGGAGGGATCGTTATCGATGTGACACAGGATGAAGCCGGATTCATTAACGAATATGTCTCGGAAGGCAACACGATCAGTGCCGGTCTTCAGACTTTGAACGGAGAACAGACGATGCTTTATGCAAGGATCCGAAAGATCGATTCGGATTATTACAGAGCTTCGAGACAGCAGACTGTGATCTCCGCGCTCCTGAATAAGATCAAATCTGTTTCCATCTCCCAGTATCCGACCCTGATCCGGGAGATCATGAGCTGTGTGGAAACGTCCCTGACCTATTCGGAAATATGGGATTATGTGACCAATCTGGATCTGAATACGATTCAGATGGTAAACAATACGATTCCCGATATCCAGTATGAAACAGATCTGTGGGGTGGGATTGATGATACAGGATCCTGGGTTTATGTTTATGATCTGAACAAAGCTGCTTCCCGGCTCCATAATATTATTTACGGAAACTGATCCGTAAGATCCGAGGTGTGTTATGATCAGTCAGTTTTTATCCGGAGTCGCTGCCGGTATCCTGATCTCCATTGGCGGGACGATCTTCCTGTCGTGTGATATCAGATATATAGGTGCCGTATTGTTTTCCGTTGCGCTCTTGTGTATCTGCTACAAAGGGTATTCGCTGTTTACGGGCAAGATCGGCTTCATTCCGGAAAAGCACGATAAAAATGCATTTTCCGTACTGCTGTTAGGGCTTTTGGGAAATGCAGTGGCCACATCAGTCTGCGGATATGTGATCAGCTATGCACTGCCTTCCATCCGGGAAACTGCTGAGACAATCTGTACGGCAAAATTGGCTCAGTCCATTCCCTCGGCATTGATAAGAGGCATCTTCTGCGGGATCTTAATGTATCTTGCAGTGAGCATATACAGGGATAAGCATACGATCGCAGGGATCGTATTCTGTATACCCGTTTTTATTCTCTGCGGATTTGAACATTCCATTGCGGATATGTTCTATTTCGCAGCTTCTGGGATCGTTTCTCTTCATGCATTTGGTTATATCTGGCTTATTATTATCGGGAATGCGATCGGCGGCATGCTGCTTCCTGTATTGACAGGAGCAATGAAAAAACAGTCATAGATTTTATAGTTTAGGGAGGAACTTATGGCGACCTATATTGATGAACCGTCACGTACATTTAACGAATATTTGCTTATTCCAGGATATTCTTCCAGTGAATGTATCCCATCCAATGTATCACTTAAGACCCCGCTGGTGAAATTCCGTAAAGGAGAAGAACCGGCGATCAAAATGAATATTCCTCTGGTTTCTGCCATTATGCAGGCAGTATCGGGAGATCGTCTTGCTGTTGCTCTTGCAACAGAAGGAGGCGTTTCCTTTATCTATGGATCACAGTCTGTGGAAGATGAGGCTGCTATGGTAAAAAGGGCGAAAGACCATAGAGCCGGATTTGTGGAAAGCGATTCCAATCTGACACCGGAAGATACCCTGGCAGACGTAATTGCTTTGACAAGAAGAACAGGACATTCTACGATTGCTATCACACAGGATGGCACGTCGGACGGAAAACTGCTCGGTATCGTAACCGGAAGGGATTACAGGATCAGCCGCATGAGTACGGACCTGAAAGTGAAAGAGTTCATGACTCCGCTGGAAAAGCTCGTTACTGCGCCGGAGAGTACCACTCTGAAAGAAGCAAATGATATCATCTGGGATCATAAACTGAATTCTCTCCCTATTGTGGATAATGCCGGCAGACTGTGCTATATGGTATTTCGGAAAGACTATGATACTCACAAACAAAATCCCAACGAACTGCTTGACAGCCAGAAACGTTATGTAGTTGGAGCCGGCATCAATACCAGGGATTATAAAGAACGTGTCCCGGCTTTGATCGAAGCAGGAGCAGATGTTCTTTGTATCGATTCCTCCGAAGGCTTTTCGGAATGGCAGAAACTGACACTGGAATGGATCCGGGAAAACTATGGTGATTCTGTTAAGGTAGGAGCCGGAAATGTTGTGGATGCGGATGGATTCCGTTTCCTGGCAGACTGCGGTGCCGATTTTGTCAAAGTTGGTATCGGCGGTGGTTCCATCTGTATCACAAGGGAAACCAAGGGCATCGGAAGAGGCCAGGCCAGCGCACTGATCGAAGTCAGTGCGGAAAGAAACCGTTATTATGAAGAAACCGGAATCTATGTTCCTATTTGTTCTGACGGAGGTATCGTCTATGATCATCATATGACTCTTGCACTGGCAATGGGAGCGGATTTCATGATGCTGGGAAGATATTTTGCACGGTTTGATGAGAGCCCGTCCAACAAGATCAGCCTGAATGGAACTTATTATAAAGAATACTGGGGAGAAGGATCTGCCCGTGCCAGAAACTGGCAGAGGTATGACCTGGGCGGTGACGCGCGTCTGTCCTTTGTGGAAGGAGTTGATTCCTATGTACCGTATGCCGGATCTTTGAAGGATAATGTAGCTCTTTCCCTTAACAAAGTGCGTTCCACTATGTGCAACTGCGGCGCTTTGTCGATCCCTGAACTCCAGAAAAAAGCGAAACTGACACTCGTTTCCGCTACCAGCATTGTAGAGGGCGGCGCCCACGACGTTATACAAAAAGACAACAACAATAAACAATAAACAAAAGTATAATAGAACGATGATAAACATTCCCCTTCAAAACAATCAGCGAATGCGTTTTGGAGGGGAATCGTTTATCATCGTTCTTTATGCTATTTTTACGTTATTGTTTTTGTTGTTGTTTTTTTGTTTGACATTTTGCACAAAGACATATACAATACTTAGTTGTAATTTGTACAATGAAAACTTAATAAGGAGGTACTCCTCGTATGCCGATTTGGTTAGCTATTGTCATAGCTGTAATTACATTCTGCATAGGAGCTGTCATTTTCTGGTCTATTTCCAAAAACAGGACGATCAAAGACTACAACGAAAAAGTAGGCAGTGCTGAAGATAGAGCAAGAACGATCATAGACGATGCCTTAAAGACCGCTGAGAGTAAGAAAAAAGAAGCTTCCCTGGAAATCAAGGAAGAATCGATCAAAGCGAAAAATGAACTGGAAAAAGAAACAAGAGACAGACGCAATGAATTACAGAAGTACGAGAAAAGGGTTCTTCAAAAAGAGGAATCTGTAGATAAAAAGAGCGATAAGCTCGATAAACTGCAGAATACTCTGACGCAGAAAGAAGCTGCTCTGGATAAGGAGCGGGAAGAACTCAAAAATGTTAACGAACAGCGTATAAAGGAACTGGAAAGAATATCTGGTCTCACCTCCGAGCAGGCGAAAGAGTTATTGTTTAAGAGTGTAGAAGAAGATGTTAAGATCGATACTGCAAGGATGATCAAGGAACTTGAGGCGAGGGCAAAGGAAGAAGCAGACAATAAAGCGAAAGAGTATATTGTCAATGCGATCCAGCGTTCCGCCGCAGACCATGTATCAGAATCTACGGTATCGGTCGTGCAGCTGCCGAATGATGAGATGAAAGGCCGCATCATTGGCAGAGAGGGCAGAAATATACGTGCCCTCGAAACGATCACCGGCGTTGACCTGATCATTGACGATACGCCGGAAGCAGTGATCCTGTCAGGATTTGACCCGGTAAGACGTGAAGTGGCAAGGATAGCCCTTGAAAAACTGATTGTTGACGGGCGGATCCATCCGGCAAGGATTGAAGAAACTGTCGAGAAGGCCCAAAAAGAAGTGGATAAGATCATCAAGGAGGAAGGCGAAGCAGCCATACTGGAAGTCGGTGTGCATAGCCTGCATCCGGAATTGATCAAACTGCTGGGCAAGATGCGCTACCGTACGAGTTACGGGCAGAATGCCCTGAAGCATTCCATTGAAGTAGCAATATTGTCCGGACTGCTTGCCGGAGAACTGGGATGCGACGTAAGACTTGCCAAGAGGGCAGGACTGCTCCATGATATCGGAAAAGCGATTGACCATGAGATAGAAGGATCTCATATTCAGATCGGTGTGGATCTTTGTAAGAAATACAAAGAAAACGCTACTGTGATCAATGCAGTTGCGGCACATCACGGAGATGTAGAACCTGAGTCTCTCATCGCATGCATTGTACAGGCAGCCGATGCCATCAGTGCAGCAAGACCCGGAGCAAGAAGAGAAACATTAGACACTTACACGAACAGACTTAAACAATTAGAAGATATCTGCAACGAATACAAAGGTGTGGAAAAATCCTTCGCAATTCAGGCCGGCCGTGAGGTCAGAGTAATGGTTGTACCGGATAAGATCAGTGATGCCGATATGGTCATCATGGGTCGGGATATATGCAAACGTATTGAAGATGAATTGGAATATCCGGGACAGATCAAAGTGAATATTATTCGAGAATCCAGAGTAACAAACTACGCGAAATGAAAAGACAACACCCGCAGGATCGTAAGGTCCGGCGGGTGTTTTTCATTTGACTTGTGAAGAGCTATTTTTGTGCTTCGTCTTCGGCTCTGTTTTCAAGTATCTTTTTAATACTGATATATCTGACGCAAACGGTAAACAACTCAGCTGCCAGTTTCAGGTCATCTATAGGCGGATAGCTTGGGGCAATACGGATATTGCTGTCAAGCGGGTCCTTTCCGTAAGGCCAGGTTGCGCCGGCACTGGTCAGCACAACGCCTCCTTTTCTTGCTTTATCAACGATCCTTTTTGCCGTTCCGGGAAGACCGTCGAAACTGATAAAATATCCGCCATATGGTTTCGTCCATTCTGCAATCCCGAGCCCACCAAGATTTTTCTCAAAAATATCTTCTACTGCTTCAAATTTAGGACGGAGGATATCCGCGTGCTTTCTCATGTGTTCCACCATTGCATGGATGTCACCGAAGAAGCGGACATGCCTCAACTGGTTTACTTTATCGTGGCCGATTGTCTGATGGACCATCTGTTTACGCACATCTTCAAGATTATTTAATGAAGTAGCCAGCGCACTGATACCGCTTCCAGGGAATGTGATCTTGGAAGTAGAAGCAAATTTGTAGACCATGTCCGGATTGCCGGCACGTTTGCATTCCGCCAGGATCTCGATCAGATGATCCTGTTTGTCATCATAAAGATGGTGGATCGTATAGGCGTTGTCCCAAAAGATCCGGAAATCTTTGGCGGCTGGTTTCAGCCTGGCAAAACGACGTACCGTTTCATCAGAATAAGTATAACCCTGAGGGTTAGAGTATTTGGGAACGCACCAGATACCTTTGATCGTTTCATCTTCCGCCACCAGACGCTCTACAAGATCCATATCCGGGCCTGTTTCCGTCATGGGAACAGGGATCATATTGATGCCAAAATATTCTGTTATGCCGAAATGTCTGTCATATCCGGGAACAGGGCAGAGGAACTGCACTTTATCGAGTTTGCACCATGGGGTATTGCCCATGATACCGTGGGTCATAGCTCTGGACACTGTATCATACATGATGTTCAGAGAGGAATTACCATAAATGATAAGATTGGATGGATTATTTTCCATCATATCACCCATAAGTTCCTTGACTTCTGAAATGCCGTCAAGAACACCGTAATTACGACAGTCTGTTCCATCTTCACAGGACAGATCCGCTTCTGAATTAAGGGCATCCATTAATCCCATGGACAGATCGAGCTGTTCACGGCATGGCTTTCCTCTGGACATATTAAGATTCAGGTCCATAGCCTGATAGCGTTTGTATTCAAGGGTCATTTTTTCAAATTCTTCCTGAAGTTCTGCCCGCGACAGTTCTGTGTATGCTTTCATCAGTACCTCCTGGTTGTCAGAGTAGCTCTCTTACTATATAATTTATGCATTATACTGTCAGAAACAAAAATCTTCAAGCCTATGATGAAATGCTGCTGCAGGATATGGCAGTAGATCCGCCGTTGCATAATTTTTTTATTGTATGAAATATAAAGCCCTGTTTTTTTTGTTTGCTGTTTTTTTATATCTTTTATCTGCGGTATCGCATCTTTCCCCATGCTTTGCTCAACCTCCCGGTTTTCCCGAATTTTCTGGACAGATCACTGAAACAAAAATGCAGACATCTTCCGGTAATTCTTTTCTTCTGTATAAAAGTGCTGAACCGGTTTCTGTCTTATGCCTTATCCTGATCCCTGAGGAGGAAGAGCAGGATGAGTTTATGAAGAAGACAGAATGGTCTTTGTTTGCTCAGATTGACAGATTCGATATTGCGCTGTTGTCTGCCTCCTGGGAAGAGGATCCTTTCGTTTTCTCCTATTATGAAGACGTGTATGGCAGTCTTACGGAATCATCGGATTATCAGACTATGTTTTTGATCGGTTATGAACAAGGGGCAGACTTTGCGGCAAAGGAAGCATCCGAACATACAGACAGGTATGACGGTTTGGTTACGTTAGGGGGAAATGGAATCGAAAAAGATATTCTTCAAGGAAGCACGGAGCAGGAAGAGGAGATCCCACTCAGTGTCTGGATCATTAATACAGGAAAGACTTCTTCCGATACAAAAAATCTGTCGTACTGGAAAGCCAGGAACCAGATCAAAGGAAGCAGCCTGCAAAGCTGGAAATGCCGTTTTGCGGATGAGTTGTTTCTTCCGGCTGCTTCTTCAGCAGATGGGATTGATCCGGAAATCAGCAGAATGGGTATTGTAGTCTTCAGCAGAGAGGAAGAATACAGAACGCATTTTGTTTCTGGAAAGATTGCAAGAAACTTTATTTCAACTGTTACACGCGACAGTGTATGTTTTCGGGATCCGGTCACAGGAGGCGAGATCACGGAAATACATGATCCGGGTTTTACCTATAACCGAATGGAATATCAAGGGCAGCAAAGAGACTGCTGGATCTATGTTCCCGATCAGAAACGAAAAACAGATCAGCCTTTCAGTCTGATCCTTTGCCTTCACGGAAGCGGCGGAAACGGTGAAGATATGATATTCCGGTCCGGATGGCATGAAAATGCTGCTGAAATGAACAGCATTATCCTGTATCCTTCTTCTTTATATCGGAATGGATATCAGCATTACTGGCAGAATATACCAGAAGAAATCAGTTTTATCAGATATCTGGTCGAACGTGTCTGCAGCTTGTATCCGGTGGATCCTTCCCGGATCTATGTTACAGGATATTCCAACGGAGCTGGCATGGCACAAAATCTTGTGATCCGTTGTTCTGATCTGTTTGCTGCGGCAGCCCTAAGTGCACCGGTCTATTTTGATGAAGAATATTACGGACCTCTCGATCCTGAAAGTCTAAATGAAGCGGCGATCCTGTTTTCTTATGGCGAAGACGATCCGTATTTGAAATACTTTAATAATACGGCTGAAATCGATGATATTCCCGCAATCAGGCATCTGGAATTCTGGAGACGTTTCTATGGATTTAATCAGGAAGACTATCAATATGATAAGAAAGGCAAATTCAGGATCTATACTTACCAGAGCAAGAACATGCTTCCCGTATGCCAGTGGATTGTTGTAGATGAGAAAGAGCATTCGTATCCTAAAGAGGAAGTTCCTATCTATTTTGACTTCCTCCGGCATTACACAAGAGGAACGGAGGGAAAGCTGTATTATGATGGAACGCAGGTGATTTCTGATAGTCATACAGGTCGACCATAACAAATAAGAGCATGTCGTATATGACATGCTCTTATTATGCGGATGGTGGGACTTGAACCCACACGATGTTACCACCGTCAGATTTTGAGTCTGATGCGTCTGCCATTCCGCCACATCCGCGCTTGCTGCATTATAACAAAATCAAAACACGGATGCAAGTTCTTGAGAAAAGATTTATTCACTGGTATAATCGGCTTCAGTCTGTCTCAACAATTATTACATGAAACGGAGAACATAAAAATGGGTACGGATATGGAAAACAGAGATAAAGTTGTAGTAAGAACCAGTATTCTAGGCATCATTGCCAATGTGTTTCTCGCGGCATTTAAAGCCGCAATCGGGATCCTGTCCAACTCCATCGCTGTTATTCTTGATTCCGTTAATAATCTTTCAGATGCATTATCTTCTGTGATCACCATTATCGGAACAAAACTGGCCAACCGAAAGCCCGATCGCAAGCATCCGCTTGGACATGGAAGAGTAGAGTATCTGAGTGCATTGATCGTTTCAGCTATCGTGTTGTATGCCGGCATTACTTCCGCTGTTGAATCGATCAAAAATATCTTCAATCCTCAGGTTCCTGATTATTCCGTGATCTCCCTGGTCATCATCGCTGTAGCAGTTGCAGTTAAGATCCTGCTTGGGATTTTTGTAAAAAAACAAGGAGAAAAGGTTCATTCAACTGCCTTAAAGGCATCAGGGTCTGATGCGTTGTTCGATGCCATACTATCTTTTTCAGTCCTGGTATGTGCGATCTTATATATGGTACTGCATGTCTCTCTGGAAGCCTATGTAGGCCTGGTGATCTCTGCATTTATCATCAAATCCGGTCTGGAAATGATGAAAGAGACCCTGGATGATATCCTGGGGCACAGAGCAGATCCGGAAATGACCAAAGAGATCAAAAGTATCATTAACGAAGAACCGGAAGTCCGCGGGGCGTATGACCTGTTTCTCAACAATTATGGACCAAACAGGGAATATGCTTCTGTTCATATCGAGGTCCCGGATGTCATGCGGGTTTCCGAACTGGATCTTTTGACAAGAAAGATCCAGCAGAACGTCTATCTGAAAACCGGTGTGATTCTTACCGGCATTGGAGTTTATTCCTATAATACAACGGACGATGAAGCAGCTAAGATCCGCAATAAGGTACAGAATATTGTTCTTTCCTATGACTGGGCACTGCAGCTGCACGGTTTTTATGTGAACATAGAAGAAAAGAGCATGCGCTATGATGTGGTTGTCAGTTTTGACATCGAGCCAAAAGATGCAGTGAAAATACTATATGAAGAGATGAACGTCCATTTTCCCGGCTATAAATGTGTGATTACCACTGATCTGGACATTACTGACTGATCTGCTGATGGAAGCAGGTATTCTTTGTTCACGGAAGATTCACTTGCTAAGGAATGCCCGAACGTGTATACTTTTTAACACATGAAGGAATTGAGTCCGTACAGATACGGATCCGGAAAAGGAGGTCAATATGGGCTTTTTAGAAAATCTCGGTAAAGGAATCTCTGACTTCAGTCAGTCAACAATCCAAAAAGGAAAAGATGTTGCAAACGTTGCTAAATTCAGCCGTCTGATCTCGGATGAAGAAAGAGCAATGTCGAAATTATTTGAACAGTTGGGAAGAAAATATTTTGATCTGCGCAGTGAAGCCAATGAAGAAGACTTTGCTGATTTTATTATCGGGGTAAAGGAATCCCAGGAAAGGATCAGGGAATATCAGGATTCGATCAAAGAGCTGCAGGGAATCACAAAATGTGTAAACTGCGGCGGCGACATTCCGAACGGAGCAAAATTCTGCCCGGACTGCGGTGCGGAAGCGATCCGTGTGGAACCACAGGAAGATGGAGAAGAAACAGTCAGACCGGAAAAGAGATACTGCTCTGAATGTGGCGCTGTGATCATCCCGGGATCCAGGTTCTGCACTTCCTGCGGAAGAAAGATCGAAGAGGAAGAAAAAAAGCCGGACGACACGGAACTGTAGTCCGGTTGACATAACAATTTAGATGTTTTACACTATCACAAATATGCCTGAATATCATCATTCAGTCATATAATATACAGTTAATTCAGGAGGTTGGTTATGGTATTTGAAACAATTGCTGAGCTTATTGCCGAAAGAAATGAAATTGATGTTTCCGAAATCAAACGTGAAACACTGTTCTCTGATCTGGGAATTGATTCCCTTGATACTGTTGAGATGCTTATGGATCTGGAAGATAAGCTCGGCGCTGAGATCGAACTTGACGAGAAGGTTTCAACAGTTGGCGAATTATGTGACTTCATCGAGAAAAAGATCGGAAAGTAAGAAGCACTTTCAGGCAATATTTTTCGCTGATCATGTATAAAGGTCCGTAACAACAAGAGTGAGAGCAATTTCACTCTTGTGTTTGCGGCTTTCAACAGGAGAGAAAAGATGATCAAATCAGTTATTTGCGATATTTTAGGTATCGAATACCCTGTTTTTCAGGGAGGCATGGCATGGATCGCTGACGGCAAGCTCGCAGCGGCAGTTTCCAACGGCGGCGGCCTTGGGATCATTGCAGGAGGCAATATGCCCGCGGATCTTTTAAAGGAGCAGATCAGAATTGCCAAATCTCTTACAGAAAAACCTTTTGGCGTGAATATTATGCTGCAGAGTCCTTTTGCGGATGATGTGGCTCAGCTGGTATGTGATGAAAAAGTTCAGGTAGTCACAACAGGTGCAGGAAATCCTGCTAAATATATGGAAAGCTTTCATGCAGCCGGGATTAAGGTGATCCCTGTTGTCGCATCTGTGGCTATGGCTAAACTGATGACCCGTGTCGGCGCAACGGCCCTGATCGCGGAGGGTGGAGAAAGCGGCGGACATGTAGGAGAACTAACCACAATGGTTTTAGTTCCCCAGATCGTTGATGCTACGGATCTTCCGGTCCTTGCAGCCGGCGGTATCGCAGACGGCAGAGGATTTGCGGCAGCTTTGATGCTTGGAGCCTGCGGCGTTCAGATGGGCACCAGATTTTTATGTGCATATGAATGTACGATCCATCCGGTATATAAAGAAAAAATACTGAAAGCAACCGATCTTTGCACGATGGTTACCGGCAAGCGTCTCGGTCATCCGGTAAGAAGTCTCAGAACCCAGTTTGCGAGAGATTATTCCAAACTGGAGTACAGTGATACACCGGATGAGGTGCTGGAGGAAATGGGCGTCGGAACACTTCGCAAAGCGGTTGTTGACGGCAACCTGAAGGAAGGAACGTTCCTTTCCGGCCAGATTGCAGCCATGGTCAATAAGGAACAGCCGGCGGCGGAGATTATCCGTGAAGTAGTAGAAGAAGCAGAACCAATCCTGCTGGGGGCATCAAAATGGGTAAAATAGCGTTTGTATTTGCAGGGCAGGGTGCTCAGGCGCCCGGTATGGGAAAGGCTTTTTTCGAAGCATCTGAAGCGGCTGCCAATGTATTCAGGGCTGCTGATGAAGTAAGGCCGGGAACATCCGTCCAGTGCTTTGATGGAACCGAAGAAGAACTGCAGGAAACTAAAAATACACAACCCTGTCTGTATACTGTGGAAATGGCCATTGCAGCAGCTGTTTCTGAAAAAGGCTTAAAAGCTGAAATGACAGCCGGATTTTCGCTGGGTGAACTGTCAGCGCTGACATATGCAGGCGTGATGGATCTTGAAACGGGACTTGGTGCAGTCAGGAAGAGAGCTGAACTGATGCAGCAGGCCGCATTGGATCATGATACATCCATGGCTGCCGTGATCAAACTGACCAACGAAAAGATCGAAGAACTTTGTGCGGGATACGAACATGTCTATCCGGTGAATTTCAATTGTCCGGGACAGACATCTGTCTCAGGTGACGCACAGGAAATGCTTGCTTTTGCGGAAAAAGTGAAAGAGGCAGGCGGCCGCGCCAAAGTGCTGAAGGTAAATGGAGCATTTCATTCTCCCTATATGTCAAAAGCGGCGGAAGGATTCAAAGAAGTTTTAACAGGGCTTCCGGCGTTTCATGAACCGTCCGTCACAGTCTATTCCAATTATACAGGGCTTCCGTATACAGAGGATGTTATACAGACCCTGACTTCCCAGATCGATAATCCAGTGAAATGGGAAATGATCGTTCGTCATATGATTGCTGACGGCGCAGATACATTTGTGGAACTGGGACCAGGAAAGACTCTGACGGGACTGATCAAAAGGATCGATCCGGATGTGCGTCTGTTTAATGTTTCTGTTCCTGAAGACCTGGATCTTCTGATTCAGTCATTATAAAGAGGTTGAATATGTTAAAAGGACATACTGCAATTATAACCGGCGGCTCCCGTGGGATTGGCGCTGCCGTAGCAAAAAAACTCGCTTCCATGGGTGCGGATATCGCTGTGATCTACGCAGGAAGCGATGAACTGGCTCAAAATGTCTGCAAAGAATGTTCAGATTCTTACGGTGTAAAAGCAATGGCGTATAAATGCAATGTTGCTGACTTTGAGCAGACAAAAGAAACGGTGGCAGCCATCAAAAATGACCTGGGAAATATCGGGATCCTTGTCAATAATGCCGGGATCACAAGGGATGGTCTGATCGCCACAATGAAAGAAGCTGCTTTTGATGATGTAATCGATACGAATCTGAAAGGTTCTTTCAATATGATTCGACATGTATGTCCTCTTATGATCAGAGGCAAGTACGGAAGGATCATCAATATCAGCTCTGTGTCCGGTATTATGGGTAACCCGGGACAGATCAATTATTCTGCTTCCAAAGCCGGCGTGATCGGTCTGACGAAAACAACCGCAAGAGAGTTGGCGTCAAAAGGGATCACCTGCAACGCGATCGCTCCTGGCTTTATTGCCACGGATATGACGAAAGACCTTGCTCAGAACAATCAGGATATCCTGAACGCGATTCCCCTGAAAAGAGCAGGTACACCGGAAGACATTGCCGGCGCTGTCGCATTTCTTGTAACAGCTGATTATGTGACAGGTGATGTGATCCGCGTAGACGGCGGCATGGCCATCTAACTGAAATAGGAAACAAGGAGTATCGATTATGAATGAAGAAATCATCCGTAAATATGCTGGATTGATGAAGGAACTGGAGCTGACCGGTCTGGAGATCTCTGAGAATGATACAAAAATCCGTTTGGAAAGAGGCGTTCAGGGAACTGTTTTGGCTGAAGCGCCGGTATCCGTACAGACAGCTTCTGCAGCACCTGAGCAGAGCAAAGAAAAAATCGGGTTTGAAGAGGTCTTGTCACCGATGGTAGGTGTCTTTTATGAAGCACCTGCTGAAAATGCAGAACCTTTTGTAAAAAAAGGCGACAAGGTGAAAAAGGGTGATACCCTCTGCATTATTGAAGCAATGAAACTTATGAATGAAGTAACAGCGGAACAGGACGGTACGATCCAGGAAATCTGTGTTAAGAATGGAGACACCGTGGAATACGGCACGGTACTGTTCCTGATCGGTGAATAAAGATGAATAAAGAAGAGATCAAAAAGATACTGCCGCATCGTGACAATATGCTTCTTCTTGATGAAGTGGTAAGGGAAGAAGATACTGCACATGGCTATTATAAAATACCGGAAGATGCGTTTTTCCTGAAGGGACATTTTCCGGGAGCTCCGGTGGTTCCTGGAGTTATCCTGTGTGAGATACTGGCTCAGTCCACCTGTGTGCTTCTGGCTGATCAGATGCAGGCAGATAAAATGCCTATGTATACAGGACTTAATAATGTCAGATTCAAGTCACCAGTGTATCCTGGAGATTTGTTTGAAACAAAATGCAGGATCACAAAAAGTAAGTTTCCTTTCTTTTTTGCCGAAGGTGCCGGCTACGTTGATGGCCGTCTTTGTGTGAAAGCTGAGTTTTCATTTGCTATTACGGAGAATAAGATATGTTTTCAAAAATCCTGATCGCGAACCGCGGCGAGATCGCGGTGCGTATTATACGTGCATGTAAGGAAATGGGTATTTCCACAGTTGCTGTATATTCCGAAGCTGATCGGGAATCTCTTCATGTACAGCTGGCAGATGAAAGCTACTGTATCGGAAAGGCTCAGGCGTCGGAAAGTTATCTGAATGAAGAACGGGTCATAAGCGCAGCACTGGTCTCCAAAGCACAGGCGATTCATCCCGGATATGGTTTTCTGTCAGAGAATCCTCATTTTGCACAACTATGCAAGAAATGCGGAATTGTCTTTATCGGCCCGGATCCGGAAGTAATGGAAAAAGTGGGAGACAAAGCCCAGATCAAAAAAATCATGGAAGCTACAAATCTGCACCCAATTCCGGGTACGGAGGCTCTAGCTTCACTGGATGAGGCTGTTGAGAGTGCCGAGCGGATCGGTTATCCTGTCATGCTGAAAGCCTGTTTCGGAGGCGGCGGCAGAGGGATCCGTCAGGTCAATACAAAGGAAGAACTTCTGAAAGTTTATCCGCTGGCGGTTTCCGAGAGTGAAGCGACATTCGGAGACGGCAGTGTTTATATGGAAAAATTCATTTATCCTGCACGTCATATCGAAATGCAGATCATCGCGGATGAGGCAGGCAACGTTCTCTGCCTCGGGGAAAGAGACTGCTCCATCCAGAGACGTCACCAGAAACTGATCGAAGAATCCCCGTCTCCGGGCGTCAATGAAATGCAGCGGCAGAAACTGATCCGGGATGTTACGGATGCCGTAAAGAAAATGGGGTATTCGGGAGTCGGTACCCTGGAGTTCCTGATGGATACCATGGGCAATTTCTGGTTCATGGAAATGAATGTTCGTCTTCAGGTAGAGCACTGTGTTACAGAAGCCCTTACCAGGATTGATATGGTGAAATGGCAGATCCGTACTGCAGCAGGTGTTACGCTTCCCTTTAAGCAGGAAGATATCAGCCTCTCGGGTTCTTCTATTGAATGCCGAATCAATGCGCTTACTCCCGGCCGACTTCAGGCATGTCATATCCCGGGAGGCCCTTTCCTTCGATTTGACGGCGGGGTGATTCCCGGTACAATGGTAAGCCCCTATTATGATTCTCTGATCGGCAAACTGATTGCCTACGCAAGTACCAGAGAAGAAGCAGTCCGCAAGATGCGTTCCGCTTTATGCGAAATCCTGTTTAACGGGATTGAAACCAATATCATGGAACAGCTTGAGATCGTCGGAGATCCCGTGTTTTCTTCCGGTGATTATGATCTGACGTTCATGGAAGGAAGGTGAGGATTTGGCTGCATTTTTGAAATTTCTGTTTCAATCCAGAAATGAACTGGAATCAGGAGGACGGAATTCCCTTCCGGTCCAGGGAGATGCCAGCGAACCGGAAAAAGTCTGTCCGAACTGCCATAAATCCATTCCGTTAAGCCGGCTTTGGGCTAACGAAAATACCTGCTCATGCGGATATCACTTCCGCATGAGTGCTCTTCAGCGTATCGCTTACATTGCAGATGAAGATTCCTTCTCTGAAATGTTTTCCGATGTGTCAACACAGGATCCCATCCATTTCCCCGGATACCAGAAAAAACTGGAATTGACCAGGATATCCAGTAAAGAAGATGAGGCCGTGATCTGCGGTACTGTACGGATCGGCGGAGTAAAATGCTGCATTTTTATTATGGAGCAGTATTTTATGATGGGAAGTATGGGAACTGCTGTTGGCGAACGGATTACCAGAACATTTGAATATGCCAGTGAACATCGTCTCCCTGTTGTTGGTTATACGGTGTCCGGAGGTGCCAGGATGCAGGAAGGCCTGTTTTCGCTGATGCAGATGGCCAAGACAAGCGGTGCCGTAAAGAGACATAGTGATCTCGGCTTGTTTTATCTGGTGATTCTGACAGACCCTACCACCGGAGGTGTAACAGCAAGTTTTGCCATGGAGGGAGATGTCATCCTTGCAGAACCGGGTGCTACAGTTGGTTTTGCAGGTGCCCGGGTCATCGAGCAGACTACCAGAAAAACACTTCCCAAAGGATTTCAGACAGCGGAATTTCTTCTGGATCATGGTTTTGTGGACGCTATTGCTCCGCGTACAGTCCAGAAAGAGATGATCGCATCACTTCTGAAATTGCACAGTGCAGGTGAAGAAGATGAACAGTAATACAGCATATGAAAAAGTAAAAATTGCCAGAAGCAACAAGAGGCCGACGGCTGTTGATTATATTGATAATCTATTGACAGATTTTATAGAACTGCATGGCGACCGACGCTTTGCCGATGATGGAGCTATCGTAGGAGGTATTGCCCGCCTTGACGGAAAGCCGATTACTGTGATCGGGATTGAAAAAGGACGCAATACCAAAGAGAGAATGCAGCATTCTTTTGGGTCTCCGAATCCGGAAGGCTATAGAAAAGCCCTGCGCCTGATGAAACAGGCAGAAAAATTCCACAGACCCGTTCTGTGTCTGGTAGATACGTCTGGAGCATATTGTGGGATCGGTGCAGAAGAGAGAGGCCAGGGACAGGCAATCGCAGAGAACCTGATGGAGATGATGACTCTGAAAACTCCTGCAATCTCAATTGTGATCGGGGAAGGCGGAAGCGGCGGAGCTCTGGCCCTAAGCGTATCCGACAGGGTCTGGATGATGGAAAATTCCATCTATTCCGTGATCTCACCGGAAGGATGTGCAAGTATCCTTTGGAAGGATTCCGCAAAAGCAGCAGATGCAGCAGAAAACCTTCAGCTGACAGCACAGGACAGCATGACAAATGGGCTGATCGAAAAGATCATTCCGGAAGAAAAGATCGGAGAAGTGGAGTTTTATGCTTCTTTGAAACAGCAGCTGATCGATGAGTTTTCTGTACTGTGTGAAATGGACATAACGGAGCTGCTGGAGCAGCGTTACCAGCGTTTCCGGAAAATAGGAAGTACGGAACTGTAAGGAGGAAAATATGAAAAGAGTGGCAGTCACAGGACTTGGAATCGTGAGCCCGCTGGGCAATGAGGTACCGGTATTCTGGGAAAATATCAAGAACGGTGTTTGCGGTATTGGTCCTATCACAAAATTTGACACCACTGACTATAAGGTGAAAGTCGCCGGAGAAGTCAGGGATTTTGATCCGAAGGAATTCATGGACAAAATGGATGTTCTTCACAGCGACATTTACACACAGTTCGCTATTGGTGCAGCAAAACAGGCTGTAGAAGAAAGCGGTATTATCGGGACAGTCGATGATACAAGGATCGGCGTCTATATCGGAACCGGAATCGGCGGTATCGATACCTTTATGAAAGAACATCAGAAATTAATGGAAAAAGGTCCAAGAAGAGTTTCTCCGTTCTTCATACCTATGATGATCGCCAATATGGCTTCCGGCATGATCGCTATCCGCTATCAGTGTAAAGGTCCTGCCATGCCTTGTGTAACGGCATGCGCCTCCGCAACCAATGCCATCGGAGAAGCGATGAGGTTGATCCGTCACGGATATGCAGATGCCATGATCGCAGGCGGTGCCGAAGCTACGGTGAATGCTCTTGCTGCTGCAGGATTTTCTACCATGCAGGCTCTCAGCTTCTCAGAAGACCCGCTGCAGGCGTCTCTGCCGTTTGATAAAAGAAGAAACGGTTTTGTCATGGGAGAAGGTGCCGGTGCGCTGGTACTGGAAGAATATGAACATGCAGTCAACAGAGGAGCACATATCTATGCGGAACTCTGCGGATATGGCGCTACCTGCGACGCATACCATATGACAGCACCTCATCCGGAAGCAGAAGGCGGTGCAAAGGCGATTGAACTGGCATGGCAGGAAACCGGCATTGATACAGATAATGTCTATTACAATGCACATGGTACTGCTACGCCGATGAATGACAAAGCGGAAACCATTGCTGTCAAAAAGGCATTGGGAGAAGAAAGGGCAAGAAAGATCGTTATCAGTTCTACTAAATCCATGACTGGACATATGCTTGGAGCTGCAGGCGCAGCAGAAGCAGTGATCTCAGTTCTTGCTCTTGAAGAGGGAATTGCACCTCCGACCATCGGTCTTACTGAACCGGATCCGGAATGCGACCTTGATTATACGCCGTTGGTTGCCAGAAAGAAGGACTTTGATGTAGCGATGTCTTCCTCTCTTGGCTTTGGTGGCCATAATGCCTGCATTGCATTCAGAAAGGCAGGTGTATAAACCTGATGAACAGTAAAAAGATATTCATAACCGGGATGGGTGCAGTCACTCCGGTGGGAATCGGCGTCGAAGAATACTGGAAATCTCTGACAGAGGGAGTCTGCGGGATTGATGAGATAGAAGGCCTGGATACAACAGATCTCACTGTTAAGAGAGCCGGCCAGGTTAAAAATTTCAATCCGAAAGATTATCTTTCCATGAAACTGGTGCAGGACCTGGAGCCCTATATGCAGTATGCTTATGTTTCTGCCATGGAAGCGGTGAACATGAGCGGACTTGATACGGACAGTGACAGAGTGGGAATCGTGATGGGAAGTGCCCTAAGCGGTATCTGTATTATCGGTGAAACCAATTCCCAGCTTGCACTGAATCACAAAGCAGCAGGCCCCAAGTTCCTCACGAAAGCAATGGGCAATATTGCGGCTGCACAATTTTCCATCAATTACAAGATCAAGGGACCGAGTCTTACAGTCAGTACAGCCTGTTCTTCCGGTGGTGACGCGGTAAAGATCGCATCATTGTTGATTCAGTCCGATGCCTGCGATGCAGTAGTAGTGATGGCAGGTGAAGGCGCTATCTGCACGCCGCTGATTCAGAGCCTTACCAAAACCGGCGCTCTTTCCAAGACAGGGGAAAGCAGGCCTTTTGATGTAAACCGCAATGGATTCGTCCTGGGGGAGGGTGGTGGTGCCCTCGTTCTCGAAAGTGAAGAGTCTGCTGTAAAGAGAGGAGCAAAAGCACTTGCTGTGCTGCTCGGATGCGCCAATAATACGGATGCCTTCAATCCGGTATCTCCGGATCCCAGCGGAGCAGGTGCGGCTGCCTGTATGAAACTGGCACTGCATGACGCGGGAATCAGCCCGGTAGACGTGGATTATATCAATGCTCATGGTACTGCAACCAAGATGGGCGATATTGCTGAAACCAATGCAATCCACATTGTCTTCGGTGATCATCCGGTTAAGGTCAGCTCCACAAAAGGCATTACCGGTCATATGATGGGAGCAGGCGGTATTACCGAACTGATCGCCTGCATCAGGATCCTCCAGACAGGAACTGTGCCTGCCAATATCGGATTATCAGATCATGACCCTGAGTGTGATATCAATGTATCTGCTAATCGTCTGGATGGACAGGATATTCGGATTGCCATGTCCAATGCTCTTGGATTTGGCGGCCAGAATTCCTGCGTGATCGTAGGCAGGGCAGATTGATAGAAGGTTCATACGGTTCTTTGCCGTATACCAGATTATAGAAAAGAGGTAAAAAATACATGAAACGAATTGTGACACTGGTAGTAGCAATGCTTCTTGCCGTTTCCATGATCAGTATGCTCGCATTTGCAGATGAAGCTGCTGCACCGGATACCGCACAGGAGGCTGTTGTAGAAACAGAAGCTGTAGATGCCGAAGAACCTGGCGCTTCTTCCGAAGGTGCTCAGTCAATCGAGGTTCCTTTAAGTGAAGAGGGAGAAGTTCTGGTAGATGATTATTCAAACATCGAAATTCCTTCCAATCAGGTTAAGGTAGAAGATTACGAAATTGAAAGCTATATCAGCAGCATTCTGAATTATGCATCTACAACGGAACAGATTAAAGAAGGCACGGTTGAAGAAGGAGATCTTGTTAATTTCGATTTTTCCGGTGTTCTGGAAGGTGAAGAAGAACCTTTCGAAGGAGGTACCGCACAGGGATATGAACTGACCATCGGATCCGGCATGTTTATTGAGGGATTTGAAGAGCAGATGATCGGACATTCCATTGGGGAAACATTTGATATTACAGTTACTTTCCCGGAAGAGTATACAGAAGAACTGGCCGGTAAAAATGCTGTCTTTACCATCACGCTGAATTATAAGAGTGTTACAAATACGCCGGAACTGACCGACGAATTTGTTAAGGAATTTTCTTCTGCCAATATGGATACAGAACTGAATTCCGTAGAGGAGCTGAATGAATATACAAGAGATTATCTCTACCATGCAAAACTGCATGACGCAGTGTTCTCTGCAATGCAGAGCAAAGTTCATGTAGTCACCTATCCGGAAAATATTTACAACATCATGAAAGCATATAACATGGAATCTCTTGAGTATTATGTTACCATGTATGCAGCCAGTGGAATGGAAGGCTATGATGCTGACATGATCGCGCAGATGAATGGATTTGCTTCAGCAGAGGATTATTGCAACCAGTATTCAGTCAATGATATGAACACCATGATGCTCGTGGATTCTGTCGCTGCAGATAAAGGTATTGAGTGCACTGACGAAGAACTGAATCAGTATATCAGCGATGTCATTGCAGCAAATGGTCTGGAGGGAACCTATTCCGTAGATGAGTTTAAAGAAATCAACGGAGAAGGCTGGTCTCTGATCGCGAAATATAATGTCCTGTTATCCAAAGTTTTGGAAGCACTGGAAGAAAATGTTGTCATTTCACAGTCAGCAATGACCTATTTTGATTATCAGACTGCCAATGTAGATGACGAGGTTCATCTGGATGTCTATGTTCAGGCAACACAGTCCTGGTGGGACGGCACTATTACCGTTTATGCGGCTGATCAGCTTGGAGCATACTTTATCTACAACATGGCATGCTCTGAAGAAGATGCTGCTAAACTGGTTCCTGGTACCAAGATCCATGTTGATGGATATAAGGCTGAATGGTCCGGAGAGATCGAGATCGCGGATGCGACCTTTGAATTTGTAGACGATGCGGACAGCTTTATTGCAGAAGCTGTAGATGTGACAGATCTTCTCGGCACAGAAGAACTTGTCAATTATATGAATCAATTCGTTTCCTTCAACGGTTTAACAGTTGCTGCTTCTGCGGATGCTGATGGCAATGAAGCACCGTTCCTGTATAACTGGGATGGTTCCGGTACGCAGGGTGATGACCTGTATTTCAACGTGCAGACTGCAGACGGTCAGGAATTTACCTTTACTGTAGAATCCTATCTGTGTGACAAGGATACCGATGTCTATAAGGCAGTTGAAGCGCTGCAGGTTGGCGATGTAGTGGATCTGGAAGGCTTCCTGTACTGGTATAACGGAGCTAATCCGCATATTACCTCTGTAACCGTCAAATAACCACTATTTGTTTGAAATATCTTTCAAGGCCACCATTTATAAAAATGGCGGCCTTTCGTTTGCCCTTTATCAGCATTCAGAGTAAATGAATAAACGCAAAAGAACACCAGGTGGTGTTCTCAAATTCACTCTTTATCTGATCCATGAACACCATGTGTTCTCAGTTCTGGCTTTTTCAAAATAAAAGAATACAAAGTGTTCTTTTAGAACGATTTTTCATTTTTTGAGAACAGGCAGACTATTCTCAAATCAAGAGTTTAACTTAGATAAGAATAAAAAATATTCTCAAACAAGCCATTAACAGAATTTAAGAATATTGATTATTCCGGAGTGGCGGAGCCACCCATTCCGATAAAACTGAGCCACCGGTTCCGTTATTGAGAGCCAGCGTTCCAGCCGGGAGAGCCACCTGCCAGAGGCAGGCAGCTCGTAGGCCATATGTACATTGATAACTAAAT
>JAFWOB010000136.1 GCA_017510065.1 Parasporobacterium sp. | reverse complement strand
CCAGCAGTACGACCAGGATCATCAAGACCGGTGCAGCAATGGAAAGCAGACTGTTCGGGAAAAAATAATCCCGGTTGATCCCGTATGTAATCGACCAACCATCCGGCAGCAGTTCCATTGTCCTTGTATAATAATTATCTTCCCAGTCATCACTCTGATAAAGCGGCACCGATCCATTCATAATGATCCTGACCGGTACATCGGAAAAAATTCCAAAACTGCCTGTAAACAGCCTTTCTTTTATATCAGCCCGGATGACGCCTACAGATTTCACCGGAAAACTGGTTTCAATCTTTCTGCTGAGAAATGCATTGTTCCCATCCCGCCACCAGCTGCTCTTTGATTTCTCAAGTGTTTTCCTATACCATTCCTCGTCCCGGACCTCATCCGCATTCTTCAGCAGATCATCCATCACCGAAAAGTGTTTGTCCGAATAAAGCCGCAGTTTCTTGTAATACTGATTTGAAAGAAGCACGTTGTAAAGCATCGGGGCCACGTTCCTCGATGCCTGGTTCACTTCTATATACTTCGTTTCATCCATCTGCAGAAATTCCTGCAGTGAATAATTACTTGCCACATACAAAAGCGACGTTTCGCATTGTTCCATGCGGTTGTTCAGGTCCGCCACATTCTGTTCCATCAGCTTATCTGCTTCAAGCATCCTCTCATTCCTGACAAAACGAATGGATGAATAGACCATATATCCGCCCAAAGCAAGTACCGGCAGGATGACAACGATCAGGAATGCCCTGCGGAGCCGGTTCCATATGGATGTTTTATTCGTCTGCCTGTCCATGGTACATTTTCTCCCTGTACTGCTGCGGGCTGCATCCTTCTCTGTTCCTGAAAAGCGAAATAAAGTATGACGCATTCACGTAACCACACCTGGAAGCCACATCGCCCACCTTCATATTCCCTGTTTTTAAAAGAAATTTTGCCTGTTCCATCCTGTATGCTGTGATATATTTGATCATGGTCTGGCCGGTTTCCATCTTAAAAAGCGTGCTCAGATAAGCCGGCGTTACGTGCAGTTCATCCGCGATCATAGCAACACCGAGCGATACATCATTGTACTTCTCACTGATCATCTGCCTGGCCAGCCTGACCAGCCGTCCTTCCGTGCTGCCCTGGGGGTTGTCGTCATTTATATCGGAAACAAAATCCATCATGGTCTGCTTCAGCGAATCCAGGGTCTTCGCCTCATAAATCCTGTCCATCAGTTCAGGAAGCAGAGTTTGCTTTTCCAGTGTCTCACACAGCTTCTTGGTCAGATCCGTAAAACTGTATTTGATGTACAGAGAACTGAAACCGACATTCTCATCAATATATTGAAATACATTTTCAAATTCTTCTGCAACCGCCTTCTGGTTCCGTAGCCTTGCATTTGTCAGAATTCTGTTAAAGAGGACCGGAAGCATATCGCTCTCCCGCCTGGCAGAATATTCCCTGTCATACAAAATGCATGTACTTCCCGTCATAAAAAACTGGTAATCCAAAGTTTCCCGAAGTTTTTCGTAGGCAGCTTTCATCTCTTCGATCTCTTTACAGACCGGACTTACAGCAAGAAAAATGTCCGCCTGATAGGTTTCTGTGGATACTTTTATGATCGAATCGCAGCAGCCTCTGATATAGCGGGGCTCTTCGTTATCATCAACGGGAACCAGCAGCAGAACCTGCATGTCGTTGATTGTT
>JAFWOB010000135.1 GCA_017510065.1 Parasporobacterium sp. | reverse complement strand
CTTCCCCAGTCTGTCCGTGAAGAAGGTGGACTTGAAGAAATAGTCCAGGACAAAGGGAAGCAAAATGATGACCGGGAGCAGAAGGCCCTGCCAGCCGCGTTTGAAGGTTTCCTTCAGGCTCGGCAGATCTTCTTTGGCGATCGGCTTTACCCTGTAGTATTTGCAGAAGGCAAATACCATTATCAGGCGCTGCAGGATAAACCAGAGGCTGCAGCCCCACAGGACGATCCAGAACTCCGCCTGGCTGATAAATCCTTCGCCGTAAGCCGCCATGCCGGTCAGGGCGCCGAGGGCGGCGGTAATGTTGCCGGAGGGCGGGATCATGTTGCCCAGATAGGAAGAGTTGGATTCAATGTTGGCGGCCAGTTCCGAAGGGAAGCCGGATTTCTTCATAGCGGGGATAGTGATGGAGCCCGTGGCCATGACATTTCCCGGACCGGAACCGGACAGGGCGCCCATGAAGGAACTGGCGACCACGGAAACGTAGCCGGCGCCGCCGGTGATCCGGCCCAGAAGAGCCAGGATCACCGCAATGGCGGAATCGATGACTTTCGTTTTTGTCAGCAAAATGGACATGGCACAGAAGGCCGTCATGGAATACAGGAGCGATGTTTTGAGTCCTTTGTCAATGTATCCTCCGACGCGGCCCCAGGTGCCTGTGATCGTAAGCAGGATCAGGAAGCTGATCAGAACGGCCTCGTAGACCGGCCTTTTCAGCAGCAGAAACCAGATCACGATCACTGCGAGCATGATAGCTAAGTAGGTCAGTGCAGCTGGCATTGGGAAGTCCTCCTTTTTCAGTTGCAGTCTTTTCTATGGTGTCATTCAGTCGTTTTTCGATACTCGTAGATCAGTTTATCATAGGTCTGATCGCCTACGGTGAGGCCTTGCGGCTCCGTGCGGACAAGCTTCATGCCCGCCTTTTCCAGCACCCTGCAGGATGCTGTATTATCCGCAGCGCACCAGGCGGTCACGCAGGGGATGTCTTCATTGTCCGTCAGATACTCCAGCACTTTCTGCAGGGCTTCCGTTGCGAAGCCGCGCCGTTGCCAGCCTTTTACCACACTGTAGCCCACCTCGATCTGCCCATCCTGATAGTCATAGGCGCCGATGGTTCCGACTACAACATCATCAACATCCATCACCCATGAGTAGGAATGTTCCTCCTCATAGCCTGCGATAAACCGGCGCACGGTCTCCTGCGCCATTTCCGGCGTCGCGTAAGGATTCCAGCCGGAGTACCGGTACATGGCCGGGTCTGACCCCAGATAATGATATAGCTCTGCCGCATCTTCCTCTCGATAGCGGCGCAGGATCAGCTGCTCTGTCCACAGCTCCGCTGTTCCATGTATTTTGATCTTCTCTATGGACTCGATCTGCGAATTATAAATGAGAAAGTCTTCAATGAACACACCGTCCTCGTCTCCGCCGTATTCGCACATCAGAAAATCGTAATTAGCGTAGCGCGCAAGGCCTATGTGGGTGTTCCCGTATATGTCTTTGATGCGGACGTGTTTTTCATTGAATTGATATAAATCCATTGTTCTGTACCAGTCTACTGCAGCAGGCCCGCCAGCTCGGTATATTCATATCCGAGAGCATCTGCCACGTTCTTGTTGGTAATCTTGCCGAGATAGCAGTTCACGCCGGAAGCAATGGCGGAATTTTCGCAGGCAGCTTCCAGTCCTTTGTTGGCGATCTCAAGACCGTATCTCAGGGTCGCATTGGTCAGGGCAATGGTAGAGGTACGCGGCACCGCACCGGGCATATTGCCGACGCAGTAATGGACCACGCCTTCTTCGATGAATACCGGATCGTCATGGGTGGTAACGCGGGAGGATTCGCCGCAGCCGCCCTGGTCGATGGCAACGTCAACGAACACGGCGCCGTTCTTCATTTCCGGTAAATATTTTTTCTTGAACAGTTTCGGGGTGGAGCCGCCGGGGATCAGAACGGAACCGATCACCAGGTCCGCATCTTTCACTACCCGCTCGATATTGGAATCGCTGCTGACCAGGGTCTGGATATGGGCGCCGAACATATTGTCCAGCTCTTCCAGTCTTTTCAGGTTGATGTCGAGGATCGTGACGTTGGCTCCCATACCGACGGCGATCTTGCAGGCGTTCATACCAACTGTGCCGCCGCCCAGGATGACGACGTTCGCTTTGGGGGTTCCGGGCACGCCGGCCAGAAGGATTCCTTCGCCGCCGAATTTCTTCTCCAGATATTTGGCGCCTTCCTGAATGGAAAGACGGCCGGCGATCTGGGACATCGGGGCAAGACATGGCAGGGAGCGGTCTTTTTCCTGAATGGTCTCATAGGCAACTGCCTTGACCTTGCCGCCCAGCAGCGCATCCGTCTGCTCTTTATCGGCAGCAAGATGAAGATAGGTGTAAAGGATCAGCCCTTCATGGAACAGCGCGTACTCGCACGGAAGCGGCTCCTTCACCTTGATCATCATGTCGACCAGATGCCACACATCCACGGCATTGTCGATCAGGGACGCGCCGGCATCCACATACTCATTGTCCGAGAATCCGGAGCCGATCCCGGCGCCTTTTTCCATGTAGATATGATGGCCGGCTGCCACATAGGCGCGCACATTGTCCGGCGTGAGTCCCACGCGGAATTCATTGTTTTTGATTTCCTTTACACATCCGATTTTCATAAGTTACCTCCTGATAGCCTCAAATATTTTCAATTATATTACCACATATTTATTTTCCGAACACCTGCCAAATGAACATCCGCACGGTATGATAGACCGGATAGCTGATCCGGATCAGCGACGGACATGTCATCAGTAGCCGGTAAAGGAGCCCGGTACGAAGATCAGGCTCTGTTTCTCCTGCCATCTTGATGATGCTGTCTTTCAGTTCCGGGTTGGGCGTATCCTTCCTGCCCAGGTCACGCCAGGACAGCTGAATATAAAGGATCAGCAGCCTGGAAAGAAGATCGCGTTTCCTTCTTTCTAACTGTTCTTTGTCGAAAATGTCCGGAATATTGGATTGTATGAAGGAATTGAACCGGGAATTGGCAATGATCCGATCCCTTATGTTATCCCAGGAACAGTCATCAGTAATGCTGTCAGGGCGTTTTCTGTGCAGGTACAGGGGCTGATCCAGAACATAAATGGATCTGCAGGCATCGATGATCTGATAGGTGATCCCGATATCTTCGAAATTGTGTCCCTCCGGGAAGCGGATGTCCTTCCAGAGTCTTCGCTGATACAGTTTGTTCCAGACAAAGACATCAATGGTCCCGTCGGCCAGCGAGCGAAGAGCGTTTCGTCTGTCATAAAGGCCCTGCTGTGCACAGGGTCTTATGCGGTCCCGACCGGAGCGGATCATTTTCCGGGTTGTTTTATGGTTCGTATAGCGGCACTGAACGAGGTCTGCTTGTTCGCGGGTCATGGCGTTCAGCATCGCACGTACATAATCGGGTTGATAAGCGTCGTCCGGATCCAGGAACGCCACCAGTTCGCCGTGCATGAGATCAAGGCCTTTGTTTCGTGCACTGCTGAGGCCTTTATTTTCCTGATGGATCACACGGATCCGGTCGTCTGTTTCAGAATAGTCGTCGCAGATCTTTCCCGAGCGATCTGTCGAGCCGTCATCGATCAGGATGATCTCCAGGTTTTGATAGGACTGGTCCAGGACGCTGTCCAATGCTTCCTTCAGATAAGGTTCCACATTATAGACAGGAATGATAACGCTGACCAGGGGATCGTACTGCATTTATACCTGTTCCTTTGAAGATGCGGACAGTTCCTGCACGATCTTCTGCATGTCGTCCATATGCTTCATCATATCCTGGAACAGGACAAGCTGCGCCTGCGCCCGCCGCAGGTTCTGCTCGGGATAGTCAATGCGGAAATATTTGTCCCCCACCAGATAATCCAGCAGGAACCGGGAAGCCAGCTCCAGGGTGATCACCGCTGCGCCGATGGGAAGGGACTGGATCTCTGCTTCGGTGAGCACGTCCCGCACCTCTTCCAGATAGCCTTTCGTGTAGGCGCGCATCAGATCCAGATCCAGGCTCATGCCGTCCGGCTGATCCTCCTCTGCCGTACAGGCGGCAAATCGGATGGTATCGCCGAAGTCATAGCAGGCCAGGCCCGGCATACAGGTATCCAGGTCGATCACCACCAGGGGGTCCAGGGTATCTTTATCAAACAGAATGTTGTTGGTCTTGGTATCATTGTGGGTGACGCGGATCGGCAGCTCGCCGTTGTCGATGGCCCGGCAGAGGGTTTCCGCAAAATCACGGTTTTCCCGGATGATCTCGATCTCCTCCTGCGCCTCCTTCACCCTTCCCATGACATCTTCGTCCACCGCCTGGAAGAAAGCGTTGAGACGGAATCTGGTATCATGGAAATGTGGAATGGATTCCATCAAAGAGCCTGCATCAAAATCCTTCAGCAGGCGCAGGAATTTGCCGAACGCGACGCCGCTCATCCGCAGCACTTCGGGGTTGCCCTCCGCAGTCTCGAAGGAAGTGGAGAATTCAATGAAATTGTAGACCCGCCAGAATTCCACGGAAGGATCCTGGAAATCCACTTCTTTTTCATTTGCCACCACACCATCTTTCAGGGCCACATAGTTTTTCCGTTCTGCGGTGTGGCGGAAATGAAGCCTCCTTCTCTTTTCCATAGTCGGCTCCTGGGATCTGATGTGTTCCGTGATCCGCTCGATATTGCGCATCATTCCCACCGGATCGCGAAATACGTAAGTGTTGATACGCTGTATCAGCAGCTGGTAAATCTCCTTGCCGTCATACACTGCCGCATAGTAGGCTGTGTTGATGTGCCCGCTGGGAATCCAGCGGTATACCAGGATTTCCCCCTCGATGCGAAACTGCGAACAGATGTAGGAAAGTTTTTCTTTGATTTCGTCCATAGTTATGATCTCTTTCTTTATTTTATCTTTCTTTCGCTGGTTTTCTGATTCAGATCATCCAGATCGGAAGAATAAATGTTTGGCTGTCTATTGCAGAGAGTTCCTCCCTCAGACACAGGATAGCACCTGTACCCCGCGGCATTGATCCTTTGTCCAGCACCTTAAAAGCAGATGCCAGTTCTGCTCCCGGATTAGTGCTCTTCTTGATTTCCATAGGATGCAGCTTTCCATCTGCTTCCATCACAAGATCGATCTCATTGGTATCTTTATCCCGGTAATAATGGAGCAGACATTCCCTGGCGCTGTTATGCCAGGTCTTTCTGATCTCAGCCACGGTATAGTTCTCCAGAATTGCTCCGTTGATTGCGCCGTTCATCAGTATTTCCGGACTTGAATACCTTGTCAGATAAGCCACAAGCCCGGTATCGAAGAAGTACAATTTGGGAGTTTTCACCGTGCGTTTCAGCAGATTGTTGGAGTATGGCCGCAAATAGAAGATGACTTCGGATTTTTCAAGCACCTGCAGCCATCTTCTGGCTGTATCATCCGACACGCCAACATCCTGACCAATATCATGCACATTGAGCATCTGCCCTGCACGGCAGGCAGCTGCCCGGATAAAATCTGCAAACAGCAGTTTATCCACGCCGGGGATCATATCTGTAACATCCCGGTTGATATATGTCTGAATGTAGGAGCTGTAAAATACATCCCGGTCACGATATTTCCCGCTCCTGTGGCCCGGCATTCCG
>JAFWOB010000134.1 GCA_017510065.1 Parasporobacterium sp. | reverse complement strand
TTCCTCCTATTATGACTTTTATTCTGTAACGACCAGTTTCCCGCCGCTGAACAGTACATATTCTCCGGTTTGTGAGCCGGATGCATGGATCGTGACACCCTTCGGAGCATCGATCTGGTTCAGGAACACTTCGCCGGTAAAAGTCACTTCCGAGTCTTCATCTGCATACCAAAAGCTCCTGACATCCAGATTCAGGTGTGCTCCGTGGATCGCTCCGGTCATATGGACTCTCCGGAAATCCAGATACATCTCTCTTTCCGTATCCTCATGGATAAAATCGCCTTCCAGTTTGCATTCTTCAAAAGAAGCCCGGATTCCGTAAGGATGATCGGACGGGACCGTGCGGCAGGGATCATCATTGACCTCGGACCGGAGAAGGATTCCCAGATCTGATGCCATTTCCGTGCGATAAAACCTGAGATCTGTATTCTCACTTCTGCAAAGCATCAACTCCTTGCAGGCGTGCAGTCTGCTGTTCTTTACTTCCATTTCTCCGACTTCTTCCGGAGTTCCGTTCACGTTATGGATCAACGCAAAATAGGAACCGTTCTCGCATTCGCATTCATCAAAATGAGCATCGGATTTGCCCGCCAGAAGGATCGACATATCTGCCACATCAAAATTGCAGCGGTTGAAATAGACATGGCAATCCGGATCCGCATAGGTTCCGTAACCTCTTTTTGTTACGATGATATCGCAGTCATTTGCTTCCAGATACAGGAAGCCTTCTGCCCCTTCGGTAGACAACGCTCCCCACCCGTCGCAGATGATCTTGCTGTCATAAAAATAGCTGTAGGAATTGGTCATGGTGCAGTGGGTCCTGCTGTTTCCTTCGATCAGAAGAGTGGCAGGCGGTGTCGCCATGGGCTCCGTGATCGGTTCAAAACCATCTCCCCAGGGCTGCCCGTGGGACCAGAGCACCGAATCATAAACATACAGTTTGGAGCCTGTCTCTGCCGTCGTGCAGAACCGGCTCTTTCCATATCCATTGATCACGGCATTTTTAATGGTAACGGTCGCACCGTTTCTTGCGGAAACACCGGTATCGGGTCCACCCAGTCCTTTTCCCACACCTTCCAATGTAATATAAGCATTTTCGATCACAGCATCGGTTTTTTCGCCGTCACAGTAGACGCCGCCGTCTCTTCCGTCATAACCGACAACTTTCAGGTTGCTGATATGCTGACCGTCGATGTTCCCTCCCATCAGGATATCCTGATTGCAGATCTGCGCTTTGCCGTCTCTGACTTCGATCGCTGCTTTGGCATCTTCATATCCGGCAAACCAGTCAAACACCGGCCCGCCCGGATTCATGATGCTGTTCACCGTCGTTACCAGATCCGCTATTTTCAGATAGATCTGGGCATGTTCCTGCTGATGTCCGGTCATCTTTTTTCCTTCAACTTTTTCCATTGATCTTTTCTCCATTGTGTTTTATTTCTGTTGCGGGACAGAATAAAGCACCAGCAAGTCTGCACTTTTTTATTCTTTGCAGAAAGGAGGGCTTACTGATGCTTTATTCCCACATATTATATAGAAGGGTCGATTAATATCTTGATCTGTCCGGTGCGGTCTTTCCGGTCCACACCTTTTTCCACACAGTCTTCCAGCGCGATGATATCTGTTACCATACCCGGGAAGGAGATCTTTTTCTTGGCCAGCATTTCCAGATACATCCTGATCTCTTCCGGTGTATAGGTAAAGCTGCAGATCAGTTCGATCTCCCGCGGGATCACTGGGGCCAGAGAGAGCTGACTGAGCGGTTCTCCAACGATACCCACCAGCATGACCTGAGATCCGGCCTTCGCTACCTGCATGACACAGTTCAGAAGGCTGGCCTGGTTGCCGGCGCACTCCAGTGTCACATCAGCCCCGTCCGGATTGCCGATGGCTTCCCGTACCGCTCCTCCTAGATCAGTGCAGGTTTTTGCATTGATATAGGCATCTGCGCCGTATTTCATGCAGATCTCTTTTTTCGGATCGCTGGTTCCGATCGCCACAACGGTCCTGGCGCCGGCTGCCTTCGCGATCTGGATCGCTGCCAGACCGATAGGACCTGTGCCGGAGACTGCCACTGTGTCACCGAATTTGAAGTTTGATTTACGAAGTGCGTGTAAGGATACACAGATCACATCAAACAATACCGCGTCTTTTTCATCCACTCCTTCCGGAACCGGAATGATCATGGTATGCATTGGATCATCGATCAGCATATATTCCGCATATCCGCCGTCCGGACCGCCGATCCCGTTTGTACGCGGAAATCCGTGTTCACAGATATTCGGTCTGCCCTGAGAGCAGGCTGTGCAGTGTTCCTTACAGTAAGAAGGAGGTCCGCACAGAACTTTCTCTCCTATCTTGAAACCTTCCACACCTTCTCCAATTTCGTATACTGTGGCTACATTTTCGTGCCCCAATACGATGACCGGTTTCACGATCTCATATTTATATGCTTCCATATCGGTTCCGCAGACGCCGCAGTAGTCGATCCTGACCACCATCTGCCCGGGGCCTGCCTTGGGAACGGGACGTTCTTCCATGCGGATATCGCCGGCTCCGTAGAATACAGCTGCTTTCATTTTTTCCATAATCTGTGTGACTCCATTTCCATAGCCTTTTCGATGCAGATATTGGGATACTATCTGCACGTTAAATGTACCAATTCTTTTTTTGTTTGAAAAACAGGCAGTTTATTAGATGTCTACAACACGATCCTGCCGAAAACAGGCTTCAGAAATACGGTTCCGCAGTACATCCTGCCAGGCC
>JAFWOB010000022.1 GCA_017510065.1 Parasporobacterium sp. | reverse complement strand
GAATCGCTGATCCAGATCGGGACGATGGAAGCATCCGTGCCGCCGGAAGTTTTGGCTGAGATCGCGGTAGAATTCTTTGAAGAATTTGAACGCCGCTTCGGATCCCACATCAACATCTTGGACTGGTCTTTGCATCTGGATGAGGCGACGCCTCACATCCATGAGCGACACGTCTTCGATTGTGAAAACCGTTACGGCGAGATCGCGCCGCAACAGGAAAAAGCGCTGGAAGCCCTTGGCTTCGATCTTCCGAATCCGGACCAAAAACCCAGCAAGCTGAACAACAGGAAAATGACTTTTGACGCCGCCTGCCGTGCCATGCTTTTTGACATCTGCGCGAAGCACGGACTCCACCTGGATCACGAACCGGAATACGGCGGACGTAAGTATTTGGAAAAGCAGGACTACATCCTGATGAAGCAGAAACAGCAGATGGCGATTCAAGACCAGCAGATCGAATCGAAGAAAGCGGATCTGGAGGCGCTCACGGTCCGCATCGAGGACACGGAGGCCTTTGTGGAAGAAGTGGCGGATACCGCTTATGAGCAGGCTGTGGATGCCGTGACCAGGACGGTCAGGGAAGAGATCCGAAATGAGGACTTCGGCCTGATCGAAGAACAGCGGCGGATTGTCCTGAACGACGACAGTCTGTCCGATAGGGAAAGGAACTTCGCTGGACGGATCTTTGCCGGACTCATGAACCGATTCAGGGGAATGACACAATATATCTCCGACAGGATCTCCGCAATATTAAAATCTCCGGAAAAGAAAGCTGTGATCAAGGAGCCAATCAAAGAATCCATCCGTGACAGGCTTGCGAGAAGCCAGAAGAAGGCGGACGAGCTGAACGCCAGAAGGCGTGAAGAACAGGGATTGCCGTCAAAACGAAAACAACAGAATATCGAGCGTTGAGTAGCGTCTGTTTTGATCAGTTTTACCGATGAAGACAGGCGCTTTATTCATTTCCGAAAAGAAAGAAGGTGATCACTTTGGGAATCTACTCCCAGATCAAAGAACAGGTCAGTACCCGCGAAGTCGCGGAGCATTATGGACACAAGGTCAGCCGGAACGGCATGATGCGCTGTCCGTTTCATGATGACCGGAACCCGAGCATGAAAGTCGACAAGAACTTCATCTGTTTTGGATGCCAGGAAAAAGGCGACGTGATCCGGTTCGCCTCGAAGCTGTTTGGCCTGCCGGCTTATGAAGCCGCTGGCAAACTGATCGAAGATATGGGCCTCACGGTGAGTCTGGAAGCCAGATCAGATGCGAAGCCTGGCATTCGTCTGAAAGCCAAGCTGAAACGACAGGACGAGGCCCGGTTCCAGCAGGCAGTGGACCGTGTTTACAACGTCTACTGTGACTATTTCCATCTCCTGAACGAGTGGGCGGATGTGTACGCACCGAGAGCGCCAGATGAGGATTTCCATCCCCTCTTCGTCGAGGCCATGCACCAGAAGGACTATGTCGAGTACCTTCTGGATCTCCTGCTTTACGGTTCAAAGGAAGATAAGGCCCAGGTCGTTATTGAGAAAGGAAAGGGGGTGATCGGGCTTGAAAAACGAATCCGGGAGTTTAAATCCGGAAACAGAGAATGCGCTCCACGAATCGATGGCAGTACTCTCCCCGCCGAAGTCGGTGGAGGAAGTGAGGGAGCTTCTGGATCTGACGGAAAAAGGACTGGTCAGGAACACGGTATCAAACGCGGAAATGATCCTGTCCTATGATCCGCTTCTCCGAGACAGTGTCCGGTACAACGAGCTGACACAGAGGGTCGATGTGGTGAAGCCGATGGGCTGGGAGCGCGGGAGCAACGGTCCGGCGCTGACAGACAACGACATCTTCAACTTCCATCTGTACTGTGACAGGACCTACGGGATCACTTCCAAAGTGCTTGTCGAGGAAGCGGTCAGCATCGTGGCGAACCGCAACGCCTACCATCCGATCAGGGATTTCCTGAACGGCTTGGAATGGGACGGCCAGCCGCGAGTCCGCTACGCACTCCGCCATTTCCTCGGTGCCGATGACAGCGACTATACCTATGAGATCCTGAAGTTCTTCATGCTGGGGGCCATCACAAGGGTCTTCAGGCCCGGCGCGAAGTTCGACTATATCATCTGTGTAGTCGGCGACCAGGGAGCCGGGAAATCAACCTTTTTCAGGCTCCTGGCTGTCGAGGATGAATGGTTCTCCGATGACCTGAAGGATCTGGAGTCCGGCAAGGTCTACGAGAAGCTCCAGGGACACTGGATCATCGAGCTGTCCGAGATGCTGGCCACCAACAACGCCAAGAGCAACGAGGCCATCAAGAGCTTCCTATCCCGCCAGAAAGAGGTCTACCGCACACCTTATGAGCATTATCCGAAGGACAGGCCGAGGCAGTGTGTCTTCGCCGGAACGACCAACAAGGTGAGTTTCCTTCCGAGCGACAGGACCGGGAACCGAAGGTTCCTGCCGATCAGCTGTTCAGAGAAGGATGCCGAGGTATTCATCCTGGATAACGAGAAGGAGTCCAGGGAGTATATCCGGCAGATGTGGGCCGAGGTCATGGAGATCTGGCGCGGCGGCAAGGTCCGGCTGAAGCTCTCTAAGGAGCTGGAAGCCGAGGTCCGCCAGAGGCAGAGACGGTTCATGCAGGAAGATGTGGATTCCGGACTGATCCTCGATTTCATGCTCAACTTTCAGGGCGACCAGGTCTGCTCGAAGCAGCTCTTCAGGGAAGCCCTCCACAATGAGTTCGCCCAGCCACAGAAGTGGCAGTACAACGAGATCAACGACATCATGAACCAGCTGATCCGTGACGGCTCTCTGCCGGGATGGCGATACTTCGACAGTCCGCGCCGCTTTCCGGGGACGGATTACGGCACTCAGAAAGGCTGGGAACGCATCACCGACGCGGTCCCGGAACCAAAGCCGGATGTCAACCAACAGGCGTCAACCAACGATGGATTTCACCAGGTCACGCTTGGGGACGACATCCCCTTTTGATTTCTAACACTTCGTTGACACCCTTGGTTGACGCTTCGTTGACAGGAAAAGCCTGCCCGGCACAGCTGGAAACCCTTGTATTTCCTGAACAGTTCATCCTGATGTCAACCAACAACGTCAACTTGGGGTAAAAGATTTATTCCGTCGCGAAGTGGTGGAGATAGACGCAATAAGTGTTAAGGGGCTGGTTGACGTTTTTCGTTGACATGCCCCGCAGAATCAATCAAAGAAAGGACAATCAAACCATGAAAAAGAACAACGACAACGGATTCATCTTCAACGACGCGCTCCTGGCTTGCCTGTTCGGCACTCCGGACCGCAAGGACACCATGGAAAGGCTGAGACAGGCCTGCTCCTTATTCCCTGACAAGGATCTCCGTGAAAGGGCCTTCATCCTGAAGGAGCGGATCGCCGGGATGGACGATTTCAGCTGGACCGCCCTCTGCAAGATGGCCAAGTGGGAAATCTGCAAGCTCTTTGACTGCGAGCGTTTCCTCTGGGAGGATGACGGCGATTTGGATCCTGACGATGAGGATCCGGATGACGATGATGATCCCGAAGAGGATCCCTTTGAAGGGAAGGTGAAATATGGACTGCCTCGATAAAGAGGCCATGGTAAAGGAGACTCCGGCCACCGCGCCGGAGTCTTCCGGCCTAATCATGAAGAGCGGCGGAACAACCTTTGTCATTGGCCTGCATTTCAGCGAGACCAGTAAGGACACACTTGATGACAAGGTTAAGAAGCTCATCAAGAAGGACGTGGAGAACGGTAATTTCTGATGTAAAACCACTTTTTCTGCTCTGTGCCGGGCTTTGTCCTAAAAAACAGTTGACAAAGGCACCGTCTTAATCGAGTGCGGAAAGCTCTTGCAGCGCGGCGGCTACAAGATAAAAGTGCTGAATACGATAAACTTCAAGAAATCCATGCGATATAACCCCTTTGTGTATATCCGCAGCGAAAAGGACGTGTTAAAGGTTGTCAATACCCTTATTGTCAATACCAAAGGCGAGGGAGAAAAAAGCGCGGAAGATTTTTGGGTGAAAGCCGAGAGATTATTATATTGCGCGTTGATCGGCTACATTTGGTATGAAGCCCCCGCCGAGGAAATGAACTTTACAACGCTGCTTGAACTTATCAATGCAAGCGAAGCACGCGAGGACGACGAGGAATACCAAAGCCCCGTTGATCTGCTCTTTGCCGATTTAGAAGAACGCAGCCCCGACCATTTCGCGGTGAAGCAATATAAAAAATACAAATTGGCGGCGGGCAAAACGGCAAAGTCAATCCTTATTTCTTGCGGTGCGCGTCTTGCCCCTTTTGATATAGAGGAACTCCGGGAACTCATGTCCTATGATGAATTGGAACTTGATACATTGGGCGACAGGAAAACCGCGCTTTTCCTCATAATGAGCGATACCGACGACACCTTTAATTTTGTTATCGCTATTCTGCAATCGCAGCTTTTCAATTTGCTTTGTGATAAAGCGGACGACGAATACAACGGCAAATTGCCTATTCATGTCCGGTTTTTGCTTGATGAATTTGCCAACATCGGGCAGATACCCCGCTTTGATAAGTTAATTGCGACCATTCGCAGCAGGGAAATGTCCGCTTCTATCATTCTGCAATCGCAGAGCCAACTAAAAGCCATTTACAAGGACGCGGCAGAAATCATACTTGATAATGCCGACAGCACCTTGTTTTTGGGAGGACGTGGGAAAAATGCAAAGGATATTTCGGATAACTTGGGACGGGAAACAATCGACAGTTTCAATACTTCCGAAAATCGCGGCACGCAGGTTTCTCATGGACTTACTTATCAAAAATTAGGAAAGGAGTTGATGACACAGGACGAAATAGCAGTTATGGACGGTGGGAAATGTATTTTGCAGCTACGCGGTGTGCGTCCCTTTTTAAGCGACAAATACGACATCACGAAACACCCGAACTACAAATACCTTTCCGACTTCGACAAAAGAAACGCTTTTGACGTGGAACGGTATATGTCTACCCGTCCGGCAATCGTAAAGCCCGATGAAGCCTTTGACATATACGAAATAGATTTGTCCGACGAGGACGCAGCCGCCGAGGAATAACGGCGGCATTTTCATTTTCAACAACTTTTTTTGAGCCGCACAGCGGCAGAAAGCGAGGTTTATATGGAGTTTTTCAACAGCGCAGTTGGTGTATTGCAGACTTTGGTTATCGCGCTTGGCGCAGGTCTTGGCATTTGGGGTGCCATTAACCTCATGGAGGGTTACGGCAACGACAATCCGGGCGCAAAGAGCCAGGGCATGAAGCAGCTCATGGCGGGCGGCGGCGTCGCTTTGATCGGCGGCACCCTTGTTCCCCTGCTTTCTCAACTTTTTGGATAATGCCTAAAACAAATACCACCCGCCGCGCCCTCTCGGAAACGGGAGGGCGCGGGAAAGGAGGGATTAACTTTTGATATGGCAGATGATTGAAGATTGGTTTCGCGGCATTTTGACAGACGGGATTTTATCGAACCTTTCCGGCTTGTTTGACAGCGTAAATACAGAGGTTGGAGAAATCGCAACACAAGTCGGCACGACCCCCGCCGGGTGGAACGCGGGCATATTCAACATGATACGCAGCCTTTCGGAAAACGTCATTGTACCGATTGCGGGCGTTATCATTACCTTTGTCATGTGTTATGAACTAATCCAGCTTGTAATTGAAAAAAACAATCTGCACGATCTCGACACTTGGATTTT
>JAFWOB010000021.1 GCA_017510065.1 Parasporobacterium sp. | reverse complement strand
TACTGTGCCGACCTGGTCAGGTAGCACAGAATATAGGAAAATGGCACTCGCATCACACAGAGCTGGATGATGGCCAGCCACATGGGAGTAACTGTATTGCC
The DNA here is from genome assembly GCA_017510065.1 of Parasporobacterium sp. GTDB lineage: Bacteria > Bacillota > Clostridia > Lachnospirales > Lachnospiraceae > RGIG5612. Next base: position 9,996 of record JAFWOB010000021.1, on the reverse strand, counting down.
GCAGCCTCTCATGACGCCCGCCAGACAGTGGATCACCGCCATGGCGATATAACCCGGCATCAGGATCCGCAGCAGATGGGTACTCTGGTCGATCAGTTCCGGCGTAGAAGTAAAGAAGGATATGGCAAATCTGCCGAAGATAAACAACAGACCGGCGAGCACAGCCGACACGGCACAGGATATGATAAGCCCCTGCCTGGTTCCCTGCTTTACCCGGTCTTCTCTTTTTGCGCCGGTATTCTGTCCGGCATATGTGGTCATGGCGTTTCCGAAGGTCATGGCCGGCTGCATCGCAAACCCATCGATCCTGGTCACAATGACACAGGCCGCGATAAACTGTTCCCCGAAGGAATTGACCAGCGACTGCACGGCGATCGAGGACAGGGAAAAGATCATCTGGGTGATCCCGGAGGGCACCCCCAGCTTGACGATGGCCATACCGTAATGACGGTTCCAGCGTATGCAATTCCTGTTGAAATCCATGAACGATTTCATTTTGTACAGTTTGCGCACACACAGAACAGCGGAGATCCCCTGGGCGATCACCGTAGCCCAGGCCACGCCCTCCACTCCCATGCCGAGAGCGGCCACAAAGAAGATATCAAGACCGATATTGATCAGCGAGGCAACGATCAGATAGATCAGCGCAGACATGGAATCCCCCATTCCCCGGAGAACCCCGCACAGGATATTGTAAGCTCCAAGGCCGACACTTCCCGCGAACATGATCCGCAGATAAACGGTACACCAGTCGATCAGGGACTGGGGCGTCTGCACAAGACGAAGGAGAGGTCCCGACAGGAAAATGCCCGCCAGTGTCACGATCACCGAAGAGATCGCGATCAGCAGAACGCAGTTTCCTACCGTATACCCGGTTCCTTCTTTGTCCCCGGCGCCTACATACTGGGACACCAAAATGCCGGCGCCGACGCCGATCCCCACAAACAGGACGATCAGAAGATTGATCACAGGGCCCGCATTGCCCACAGCGGCCAGGGCGTTATCGCCAAGATAATGCCCTACCACGATACTGTCCACGGTATTGTATAATTGCTGCGCTATATTTCCAATTAACATGGGCACCATGAAAGCAAGGATCTTCTTCCATGGTGCCCCGGTCGTCATATCAACAGGTCTCATTCACTCAAGCCTTTATTTTACTAAATGGCATGCTACAAAATGATCCGGCTCCACCTCGATCAGCGGAGGCGTTCCGCAGTTGCACTCGGCGCAGTGATACTGGCAGCGTTTTGCGAAACGGCACTCATCCGGAGGATCAAGGGGCGAACTGAGTTCCCCTTTCAGCTGGATCCGTTTGGTATTGGCACCGACTACCGGCTCCAGTTCCGCGGAAAGCAGCGCTTTCGTATAGGGATGCAGCGGTTTGTCGAACAGTTTTTCCGCCGGCGCCTGCTCCACGATCTGGCCAAGATACATGACTACTATATCATCTGAGAAATAATTGACAACCGAAAGATCGTGGGTAATGAACATATAGGTCAGATTTCTCGTCTCCTGCAGTTCCTGCAGAAGGTTCAGGATCTGGGCCTGGATCGATACGTCCAGGGCCGAAACCGGCTCGTCGCAGACGATAAACTGCGGTTCCATCGCCAGTGCCCGGGCAATTCCGATACGCTGCCGGCGCCCGCCGTCCAGCTCATGGGGATAGCTGTTGATGAAACGTTCCGCCAGTCCCACGGTTTCCATCAATTCCAGGACACGCTCCTCGATCTGGATCTTTTTGGCTCCCGGGATCAGCTTGTTCTGAAGGATCGGCGCCGCAATACTCTGATAAACGGTATTTCTGGGATTCAGGGAATAGTAGGGATCCTGGAAAATGATCTGCATATTCTTCCTGACCCCAAGCATCTGCTTGCGGTTCATGGTGGTGATCTCTTCTCCCATAAACCTGATGCTGCCGGAGGTGGGCTCGATCAGCCTCAGGATACAGCGTCCCGTAGTGGATTTCCCGCATCCGGATTCTCCTACCACGCCCAGTGTCTTTCCCTTCTGTATGGAAAAGGTACAATCGTCCACTGCATGAACGATCCCGCTGTTGGTCTTAAAATATTTTTTCAGGTTTTTTACTTCAAGAATCGGCTCACTCATCAGTTACTTTCCTCCTCCGATCCAGCATAAAATCAGGATCCTCATATGCACAGCAAAGCACCGTATGTGTATCGCTGACCTGACGGTTTTCCACGGGTTTTTCCCTGCAGGCTGCCGTTGCGTATTTGCATCTGGGCTCGAAAGCACAGCCCACAGGCAGTTTGGTGGGATCCGGCATCAGTCCCGGGATCGGGATCAGTTTGGATCCTTTCTGGTTGATCCTGGGAAGCGAGTTGAACAGACCTTCCGTATACGGATGCATGGTATGATTGAAGATATCCTCCAGCGTTCCGTATTCCACGATCTTGCCGGCATACATGACGGCAACTGTATCACAGATGGCTGCAATAACCCCCAGGTCATGGGTGATCATGACCAGGGAGGTCCCCAGTCTGTTTTTCAGATCGTTCATCATATCCAGCACCTGTGCCTGGATCGTAACGTCAAGCGCCGTCGTCGGTTCATCGGCCAGCAGGCATTTGGGGTTGCAGGAAAGCGCGATGGCGATGACCACCCTCTGCTTCATGCCGCCTGAAAACTGATGCGGATATTCCCCCGCACGCTCTCCGGGGATTCCAACCAGTTCCAGCATTTCCTTGGCCCGCTCCATTGCCTCGGCTTTGTTCACCGGCTCATGGAGCATAACGCTTTCCGCGATCTGATCTCCTACCGTCATAACCGGATTCAGGGAAGTCATGGGATCCTGGAAGATAATGGAAATGTCCTTGCCGCGGACTTTTTCCAGTTCTTCCCTCTTCAGATGCAGCATATCATGGCCGTTGACCAGGATCGTCCCCTGCTTGATGACGCCGGGGGGATCCGGGACCATATTCAGGATCGCCAGGGCGGTAGATGATTTTCCTGCTCCTGTTTCTCCCACCAGGCCTATGGTCTCTCCTTTTTTCAGGCGCAGACTGATACCATTGACGGCTTCGACGGTCTCATTTTCCAGCTCATAATGCACGACCAGATCAGAGACCTCCAGCACATAGTCGCTGTCGTGCTGTTCGGACAGGACGACCTGATCCTGTGTATTCATTTTTTTCTTCTTTCCGAACATAAGGGCCTCCTTTCTTATCGTTTCAGTTTCGGATCCAGGGCGTCTCTCAGTCCGTCACCCAGAATATTGAAGGCGAGCACGGTCAGCATGATGAAAAGACCCGGGAAAGTGGAAAGATACGGAGCAGTCCTTAAGACGTTCCGGCCGGAAGAAACCAGCGCGCCCCATTCCGGCATGGGAACGGAAACGCCGAGTCCGATGAAGGAAAGGCTGGCAGCTACCAGGATCGCGATACCGATCGTGGCGGTAAACGTAACGATGACCGGCGAAAAGGCATTCGGCAGGATCTGCGTAAAGATGATCTTGGCGTCCGACATGCCGATGACCTTGGCCGCCTCCACGTATTCCTGTCCGCGGATGGCCAGGATCGAAGCTCTTGTAATTCGTATATAATACTGCACAGAACAGATCCCGATGGCGAAGATCAGGTTCGGTACGCTGCCGCCCAGAATGGAAACGATGACCATGCCCAGCAGCATCGCCGGAATGGAAGCCAGGATATCCGTCAGACGCATGATGATATCATCCACAAATCCCCCGTAATATCCCGCAACCGAACCGATGCATACCCCGGCTATGGCTGCAAGCGCCGTCGCTCCGAATCCGATGGACAGCGAATACCGGGTACCGTAAACAACCCGCAGGAACACGTCACGTCCCATATCGTCTGTTCCGAACAGGTGCTGCCAGGACGGCGGCAGGAAACGGTTCGACAGATCTGTTTTTGTAACAGCGGAATAGTCAATTAAAAAGGACGCCAGCAGGAGCAATATCAATGCTCCGATAATGCACAGTCCCACCACAGCCCCTTTGTTTTTCGTGAGACGATGGAATACATCCTTAAACGGGCTGCGTCTTCTGTATTGTTTGGAAACAAGCGTATTCTTACTCATGATACAGCGCGCCTCCTCACTTTTTTCGCACGGACATACCGGGCTTTGATCCTCGGATCCACAAATGCATACGCCAGGTCGATCAGAAGCATCATCACCACATATAAAATGGTGGTCATGATAACCGCCCCGCAGGCCAGTTTCGTGTCACGGGACATGATGGCTTCTGCTGTAAGACGGCCGACGCCCGGCCAGGCAAATACCGATTCGATCACTACCGAGCCGGCCATTGCCGTGCTCAGGTTTCCGCCGAGGGTTGTCAGGATCGGGATCATGGCATTGCCCAGTGCATGTTTCCAGATAACTCTCCGTTCCGGAACGCCTTTGGCGCGGGCGGTCCGGAGGAAGTCCGCGTTCAAAACTTCCAGCATGGCGGAACGGGTCTGCCTGGTGGTTCCTGCCATCATGTTCAGTCCGTTACAGACAGACGGCAGGATATAGCTTACGAAGCCCATATTTCCTCCCGCAGGGAACCACCGCAGCTGGAAGGAAAAGATAAACAGCAGAATGAGGCCCAGCCAGAAAGCCGGCATGGACATACCGATCAGCGTCACTACCGTGGTCAGGGTATCCGTCAGGGTACCCGCATGCCGGGCAGCCCGTATGCCCATCGGAATAGCCAGCAGCGCTGCGATAAACAGGGATGTTACCGCCAGCAGCAAGGTATTGGGAAGTCTGGTCAGATACATATTCAATATACTCTCTCCGGAGATATCAGACTTTCCCAGATCTCCCTGAACAAAATGGTACATATATTTTGCGTACCTGTAGAGCATCGGTTTGTCCATATCGTACTGTTCCAGGATTGCCTGTTTCATTTCCGGAGTGGCGTCGCTGGGGATCATACTGTCTACAATAGATCCCGGGGTCAGATCCATCAGGGCAAATACCAGGAAGGAAACACACAGGATAACCGGTATCAGGTATAAAAGCCGCTTAATAATGTAACGTATCATAACTTTATTCCTCTCTGTGAAAAAGACAGATACGTCAAATCCGCTCTGACGTATCTAAGATGCCCGGAACAATGCCCGGGCAGCAGAAAGTCTGTCGCCCGGGCACCGGAGGGTTTTACATTATTCAGCTAATTTGTACATGTATCTGAGGTCGTGTCCGCCGTCATTTGCGATCTTCAGTCCGTCGACTGAATTGAGGGCAGAGATTACCTGCTTCATGTTGAACAGGTTGATATACGGGATATCCTGTGCAACCAGTTCCTGGATCTTGTAGTAGTATTCTTTCTGGATCTCAGGATCTGTTTCCGTTGCTGCCTTATCAAGGATCGCCTGGACTTCTTCGTTGTCATAGGTCGCTCTGTTCTGCATTGCTGCCTTGCCGAAGATGCCCAATGTGGATGAATAAGGCTCAAAACCGAATGCGCCTACAAATGCATACATCTGATACTCTGTGCTGCCATAGGAGCATGCTGCCATCAGGCTGGCCGGGTCTGTCTGCTTGATCACGACGTTGATGCCGATCTCTGCCAGCTGGTTCTGGATAACTGCAGATGCATTGATCATGGTCGGGATGGCAGTGATCAGTTCCACTTCTTCTCCGTTATACGGAGAGGCTGCCAGATATTCTTTTGCCTTTTCCAGGTCGTAAGGAATGATCGGGATATCCGTGTTACGGAAGGCTTCGCCTGATCCCCAGAAGGTTCCGGTGGTTTCCGGTACTGCATAGATACCTGCGCCGCCAAGGGCGATATCTGCACGGTTGATCGCGCTGGCAACTGCCATACGGAAATTCAGGTCGCCGCAGAGCGGATCGTTCATATTGAAGCCGATGTCGGAGTTGTTGTTCTGCAGATACTCAAATGTCTTGAAATGTTCCGGATCAGCCATGACCAGGTCAAGGTCCTGCTCACTCAGGTTGAAGCAGATATCTGCTTCGCCGTTCATAAGCATCATCAGACGGGTGCTCATTTCAGGGATATAACGAAGAGACATGGATTTGGTAGGAACCGGCTCGCCCCAGTACAGGTCGTTGCGCTCCAGCTCTACAAAATCGTTGGTGCCGAAATCGGTGATCTTGAAAGCACCGGTACCGATCCATACGCCTTTATCCGGATCTTCTTCCACAGCCTTCTTGCACATGATGCCGCCCAGCTCGGAGGAGCAGTCGAACAGGATCTGCGGCTTCGGGCTCTGAAGGGTCAGTTTCACAGTGTAATCATCGAGTGCTTCTGCGGAAGCTACGGTCTGGTAAGTACCGCCGGCAACAGAGCCCGGATTGAGCAGGGCCTGCTCGATGGTAAATACCACGTCAGCTGCGGTAAACGGTTCACCGTTGGAGAAAACTACATCATCTCTCAGATGGAAGATAACTGTTGTCCAGTCATCTCCTTCCCACTCCCAGGAGGTAGCGAGGTTCGGAGAGTATTCACCGGTATTGTCATCAAATGCAACCAGTGTATCATAAACCATCATGTAAACCCATCCTGTTGCACTGCCGGGGCCGCCGGAGCCGATGGGGTTGATTGCCGCAATCTGAGTGTTGTCGATAACAACATTCATATGCTCAACATACTTCGGATCCTGTTCTGCTTCACCGGCAAAAGCCGTCAGAGAGAACAGCATCATCAACGCGATAATGATCGAAATCATCGATGCAAACTTTTTCATCTTAATCTCCTCCTAATGCATTGTTCGGTTAACTGGTTATGGTGTGTGAAATATGCGGAACAGATAATAAGAAGCTCCGTTTTTATATTAGGTTCCCCCTGATTTCCCGTAAAGAAACAATATAGGTACAGTGACGCATCATTTTTTGAGCATCTTGCTCAAAATTTCGTACAGATCAAGGATCTGTTTTGTGCTGTTTTTGTTACACTTGCAACGCAGTATTATTACTTTACTTTAATAGGTTCCTTTTTTAAGATGCAGTTATGGAAGCAACAATCTAATAAAGAAGGAGGCTGTAGAATATGAAAGAAGTAACAGGTGCTCTGCTCGACTTTGCACAAAATACCCGCTACGAAGATATTCCTGATGAAGTGATCCATGAGATGAAACGCATCCTGGTGGATGGACTCGGTTCAGCACTGGGCGGCCTTACCTCGGACAAAGGCAAGTTCGGGATCGGTTTTGCCCGCAGGGTTGGCGGAACGCCGGAATCGACGATCATCGGGATCGGCCTGAAGGCGGCGGCCCCGGTGGCAGCATTTGCCAACTCGGAACTTCTCAACGGACTGGACCTGGACCCCATCCCCCACATCCCGCCTATCGTACTGCCTTCTGTTCTGGCGGTGGCCGAAGCGCAGAATGCAGGGGCCAGAGAGTTTCTGCGCGCACTCACCTTAGGGCACGATATTGCCCTTCGTCTCAACCGCGTATTCGGAATGCATATGATGAATTCCCTGACCAAATACAATAAAGTGCCCGATATCAACGGAAACAGCAACGAGCACATGCTGGGAGCCGCTGTGGCCAACGCCCTGCTGATGAAGCTTGACCGTACGCAGATCGCTCACGCTCTGGGAATCTGTGCTTACCTGTGCCCGCTGCCTTCCTGCACAGACTGGGAAACCACCAATCCCAAGAGCATGATCAAGTACGCTCCTGTTTCCTGGTGCGCCCAGGGAGCGGTACAATCCGCCATGATGGCTGCTGACGGCTACACCGGCAACGCCCGCACTCTGGATAACGAGTTTGGCTTCCCGGCCATGTACATGCGCGACGTGCAGTGGGATCCCGATACGGTGCTCGACGGCCTGGGAGAGACCTGGGGCGTTCTCAACACCATGTACAAACCGTATCCTTGCTGCCGTTTCCTGCACGCCAGCCTGGATGTGTTCTACAAGCTGAAAAAGGAATACGGATTCTCCGGCGCGGATATTGCGGAAGTGCGCTGCAATACAGGCCCGTTCACAGCCCATCCGGATCAGTACGCCATCAACAATCAGGTTGACGCCCAGTTCTCGGGACCGTACAACATTGCCGTAGCGGCATATGACTTTGCCCCGGGACCGCAGTGGCAGGACAATCAGCGGTTGAAAGATCCCAAGATCCTGGAACTTGCCCATAAGGTAAAAATGATCATCGCGCCGGAATACGCAGAATATAAGAAGACCATGCCCTACTCCTTCTATGCCAGAGTGGAAGTGGATCTGAAGGACGGCCGCAGCATTTCCGATTTCACCCTGACTCCGCGGGGAGGAAACTACGGTGACTGCAGGCTTTCCGACGAGGAACTGAACGAGCGTTTCCGCAACTGCGCGACCGTGATCCTTCCGGGGCACAAAATCGAAAAGGCTCTGGATATCATCTGGAATCTGGATCAGTATGACACCCTCGAGCCTCTGATGGAAGCGATCACTCTGTAAATGGATTATTTCGGATAGTTCTGGTAGTTGTACTGCTTTACATACTGCTGAAAGAGCTTATGCGCATTTGACGGCTTCAGCGCTTTGTCCCAGATGATATAAACCGGGAACTTCTTGGGCGGTTCAAACGGGATCATGCGGATGTCATTCCAGCCTTCCGCGATTTCCCTGGGCAGTACAATGGTGGAAAAATCTTCCGCGACAATTTTATGAAGCAGCTGCTGCTGGCTGGTACGGATGAAAAACAATCCTTCTTCATCATTTAACAGCTGGCGCAGCTCATCATCCGTCAGGTCCCCCGAAGGAAGCGGCGTTAACAGCGATGCTTTTTCCAGGGGATCTATTTCTGCGTCCGTAACCGCCATCCTGGTGCTGAAAGGATTCTGGAGGCTGACGCAGTAGACCAGTTCGGTCGTATAAGTAGCCACTTTCTCGATCACGTCGTTGTAGGCGGATTCGTTGATGATATGCGGGGTAATGAAAAAATCGATCGCGCCGCTGAGCATGGCGTTGATGGAATCGAAGGCGTTGTGCTCGGTAAACCTGAGCCGGATATCGGGATACTTCTGCTTGAATCCTCCGAAGAAGTCCGGGAAGAACATGCTGCCGGTGGTGGTTGTGATACCGATCCGCAGTTCCTGCCGGTTCTGGGCGCGGCGTCTGTCGTTGACACTTTTCTTGAGCGCCATGTAGGCGTTGTTGAAATCCGTAAATATGTCGCGGACCCGTTCCCCGTCTTCCGTCAGTTCCACGCCCGTGCGGGATCTTTTGAACAGGACCAGATCCCATTCATTTTCCAGATCCTTGAGCGCTCTGGACACCGCCGTTCTGGAGACAAACAGAGCGTTGGCTGCCTTGGTAACGTTTTTATACTCACAAACCGCTGTAAAATACGTAATCTGTGTCAGTGTCATGGCTCGGCCCTTCTCATGTGTGACAGATTTGATGCATCAGTGTTGTTTTAATGATTCTTTACAAATATATCATATTTTTATATGACTGTCTTGTGAAATATGCGCAACTATACCAGCATAAGAAAGGATAAACATCATGAACGGTATTATTGAAGAACGGCGGGAGATCCCCGTTTACGATTCATGTGATATTCTTGTAGTAGGCGGTGGCGCAGCCGGACACGCAGCGGCTCTTGCAGCTGCCAGGGCCGGCGCAAAGAATATCATTCTGATGGAACGTTACGGATACATGGGCGGCGATGCAACCGGCGGCTATGTGATCATGGTTCCGAAACTTTCCTGGTTTGACAAACTTTTCGTACGAGGCATCCAGGAGGAATGGTTCACCAGGATGCAGGATATCCCCGGCGCCGTGCTGGCTCCGGATATTGACAAGATCGGCTGGTCGGATCCGATCTATGTGAATCAATGGAAGCATATCCATGACTGCGTCAGCCGGAATGATTTTGAAGGCGTGCAGGAACCCAATCTCGTACGTTCTGTCTATTTTGAGCCCAATCAGCTGAAGATCGAGATGGACAAGATGCTGATGGAAGAATCCGACCGCATCCGTGTGCTCTATCACAGCTGGGGCGTCCGTCCCATTATGGACGGCAATAAAGTCACAGGCGTTTTCTTTGAGAGCAAGGAAGGGCG
>JAFWOB010000133.1 GCA_017510065.1 Parasporobacterium sp. | reverse complement strand
TACAAGGCGATGAAGATGCAGTTTTTGTTGCCTATTTCTCCAGAGTCTCCAGGATCTCTCCGATAAAGACCCAGTGCGTCTGCCACTGACCATTCTCATCTACCGGATATACTTTCGGATTGGATGCATACATTTCCTGATATTCCGGAGCAATGTCTTCCTTTGCCATCTTATGCTGGTAGATCTTACGGCAGTAGAAAGTCAGTTCTGCCTCCTCATATGTTATGCTCTCCCCTATCTGCACCGGGGTGAGTTCTGATTCTTTGACCTTATCATGATTCCGTCCGGAGACAGTCCCCATAACGCCAAGCGCTTTCCTGTACTCCTGTGGGAAAAAGCTGACCGTGAAATATTCACTTTCCAACATTACATCGGTGGTATAGCGGGCAGGATGCAGAAAAACCGTTACAACGGATCCACCGTTCTGCTTTGCCCAAAGTGTGCCCAGGCTTCCCCAGCCGATGGTGCAGGAATTGAAATGGTCCTTGTCTCCGGCCGTGACGAGGCCCCATTGTTTCTTGAACATCTCAAATACTTTGTATTCTTTTTCTTCGTAATTGCTCATATCAAAACTCCTTATCCACTCATTCCGCACAGATCTCAAAGCTGTCCGGCCATGCAGAGAAGATTAGCGTGATGCCGTACTCTTTTGCCAGGTCGATCGCTTTATCTGTTGGCACTGCTTTGGAGACCAGGACAGGGATCCTTGCCATGATCGCTTTTTCCACCATATCGATTGGCACTCTGCCGGTCGTATAGAGCATGCACGCATTACGATCCAGCTGATTGATCACTGCGTAGCCCACTGCTTTATCCAGAGCGTTATGCCGCCCGATATCCGATGCAGAAAAAACAATTTCACCCTTATACATCAGATAGCAGGAATGCGTTCCGGACGTCTTCCTGTGAAGTTCTGTATCCTGCGCAAAGTGTTCACAAAGGCGGAATACATCGTCTGCATCCCATGTATGCGCAGGCAGTTTTTCTGTTTTGGTAACGCTCGGTTTTAAATAGATCCGGTTTCCCGTGCAGCAGGTCGGTTCCGGACGATCGGAATCGATCAATTCTATTTCTCTGTTCAGGAAGACTCTTGCACGGCTTGCTTCTTCACAGATGTACAATTTATTCACGTCGGCCATATCTGTGATGAAGCCTTCGGTTATCAGCCGTCCGATAACAAACTCAGAAAGATATTCCGGCACACAGACAAGCCTGCCGGCAAGTTCCTCATTCACAAAGAGGTCCATCTGGTGTTCCATGATCACCGTTTTTTCTGATTCCAGTTCTCTGCCGTCCGGCAGATATTTCCGGGTACGGATCTCTTTTATATATTCTTCTCCGTTGAAACGATTATCGATCATATTCGTTTCCTCCACATATTTTGTTAAGTGTATCTTATCACCCGGAGCTTAGTAGTGACAAGGAAAAGAGGCCTGTCGTACTTGTCATGAAATCCGGGAGCAGTTATAATGGCAAAGAATTAAGGGGCATTAGCGCAGTTGGGAGCGCGCCACACTGGCAGTGTGGAGGTCACGGGTTCAAGTCCCGTATGCTCCATGAAAAAAGGCTTCCCGATTCCTCAGGAAGCCTTAATTTTATTGATTAAGTTTTACTTACTCAATGATTGTAGCAACTTTGCCTGAACCGACTGTACGTCCGCCTTCACGGAT
>JAFWOB010000020.1 GCA_017510065.1 Parasporobacterium sp. | reverse complement strand
CGGATACCTCCTTAGTATTCTTTGCGCGGTTGGCGAACCTGCGCTCATTATACTATTGGAGGTTTTTTGCTTGAAGCTAAAGCTTTCTTCCGACCACCTGCATAGCAGGTGGTTTATTTGATGGCGTCGCCATACAATAAAAAGATCACCTCAGTCTCCTGAGGTGATCTTTTATCAAGAAGATAATTTATTTGTCAGTTTCCGATCCGGCTCGGCACGACGCAGCTGTAATAATCAACATCGTATGCATCCCGGATCTCGCCGTCGTCAAAGACGATCCTGGAGACGCCGACCCACACCGTATCCACGGAGTACCAGTTCCCCAGATTAAAGGTTGCGCTGTAAAGCGTCTGACCCGGCAAAACGCTCTGCGTCATCGTCTGTGTATAGGTGACGCCGCCATCCAGTTTTTCGCCCCATACATTTGTATAGTAAACACTGAGTTCGTATCCTTTGATGGTCCTTGTTCTGGAGTGATTGGTCACTTCCACCTTAAAGAAGAACGTATTGACTTCCGGGATCGGATCCCATTCGAAATACGAACCGATCGTCAGCGGGATCCACGGTTCCGTATAAGGATTCGCCAGTCCGCTGAACAGCAGGTTCTGCATAGTGTAATCTGCAACCGTTCCGCCATCCAGCCCATTGGCTTCATTGAAATCCTTCACGGCTGCCGCTGTTCTGGGACCGAAATTGCCGTCCGCGACATCATACAGATACCCTAGTTCGATCAGTTTCTCCTGCATTTTCCGGACAGCTTCACCGGAGGAGCCCTCAAACAGGGTATTGTAAGAAGGAGCCGGCGTATAATCGCTCGGTCCCGGATCAGTCTGCGACGAAGGTTCATAATCATCAGTCCGGAAGTCATTCCAGACGCTGTCCAGAAGACTGAGATCGATGGTCACTTCCATAAGTGCCAGATCGTCACCGGAATCCGCATCCTCCAGCATCAGCGTTCCCTGCAGGAAATGCGGGTCCAGGATCGCTGCCGAACCTTCTTCTTCATTGTTCCTTCTTGGCATGACCCAGATACGTTCCGGGTCATTCCCGCTGTCCGTGCCCGGTGCAATATCATAGATGCCCGTGCCCAGCATTTTCACGCCATCAAGCACCACATCGTCAAACCACAGGTCTATGGTCATATCGGAATTGTTCACCACATCAAAAAACAGGTACATATCCGGAGACACCGAATTATACTGGTTAACGCCATATTTAACCAGTTTCGCTGTGTAGCCGTCGCAGCTTAACGTAATGCTTCCGTCCGAAGCCTGTGCCCCTGCTGCCTTCGGTGCAGACTCTTCCCCGCTCAGGCTGTTTAATGCCCCGGCTGCATTGCCAGCCGCACCTTCCAGGGTCTGAGGCGCCTCTTCTGCCGGCTCAGCCTGTTCTTCTGCCGGCGGTGTGATCTTTTCTGACATACGCGGAGATCTCGTTTCTGCCTTCTGTGGTTCGGCATAAACCGGGAACAGGGATCCCATGATCAATGTCAGTGCAATTAGAAAAACGATTCCTTTTCTCATCCTGAACTCCTCCTTGTATAAAAATGATCGTATCATACCGTAAGATCGTTTAGATCCTGCTGTTTAACTGACTTAAAAATAATACATGAAACCTCAGCTGTCTGCAATCAGCGAAAACTTGGCCGGGCATTAAGAATGAACCGGTTTCATCATGGAACAGGCCAGCTGATTGCTGTGTTTCCATACTGCCGTTACACAGATACCGAATTGCTCCGGCAGCGGAAATGCCTGCAGCGCCGGATTGTTCTCCGCCACATCTACGGCAAGGAGCGCAAACCCATGTCCCATGCTCAGGTTGGACATCAGAGAGACGAAATTGTCCGCATATTCCACCCGCTGATCGGAAAGACCGATGGAACGGAGTTCTTCCAAAGCTCTGGATTCCATGCTCTTATTGTCCATATTGTCGGAAAGAAGAAGCGGCTGTGAGGCAAAATCCCTGATCTGCAAAGATTTTATTTCTGCCAGCGGAGACACCTTCGAATAGATCAGCGCACCTCGTCTTTTAACCAGGATTTTATTTTCATATTCCTTGCTGTCCTCACTCAAACTCTCTGTCGGGAACCTGAGATCGATCAACAGATCGATACGATCTTCCTTCAGGGCTTTCCGGTTTTCTCCGATGGATTTGCGGGACAACTGTATCTGCAGATTCGGGTCTTTCTCCCGCAGGTTTCGGTACAGATCCGGCATAAAATCATCGATATAGGCACCATCGAAGCAGCCTATGCGAAACGTGCGTTTCTGTACCTTTTCAAAGGAGGCTGCCCGCTTTGCAGCAGCATCCAGATCGGTCAGGATCTTGCGGCAGTCTTTAGCAAACTGCTCCCCTGCCGGGGTGAGGATCACTCCCCGCGGAGTCCTCTGAAGAAGCTTTGCCCCAATCTCATTTTCCAGCAGCCTGATCTGCTTGCTGAGCGCCGGCTGTGAAACATACAGCTGCTGTGCAGCCTGTGTAATATTACCCATATCGGCAATGGTCAGAAAATACCGGATCTGCAAAAGCCTCATAACAGATATCCTCCTGCACACAGTATAATACAATTTCAGGAAAGAATACAGTAAAAAACCCGGAAGATCATCCTCTGATCTTCCGGGTCTGTCAGGCTCATTTTTCTGAGTCCAAAGTATTATTTTGCTGTCTTGTAAGTACGATAGGAGAAGAACCCTTCATGAGTCATCTCATTCGGATTTCTGGTTCCGCTCAGCTCGAAGGTGATCTCATCTGCTGCCATGTCGTACTCGGTGAAAATCGGTCTGCTGCCGATCCTCAGATCATCATATCCGATATCGGAGATGGTGCCTTCCGGAGCGAACGGTCCGATGTTGTCGATCACACCGTGCAGACCCCAGCCAATCACAACAGCGCTGTCACTGTCATACTGCACGCTGCCGCAGTGGCTTGCGATGTGATACTTATCCGTTTTCGTGTTCAGATAGGTACCGTCGATCACATCGCTGATGAGGGCTATCTGCTCTTCTTCATTGATCTCAGCCTTAAAGACTCTGGTCAGGGTCGGGACAGGAACTGCCATAATGAAAGGAGCCATACCGGTCTGGTTATCGAATACGCTGATCTGTGCATTGCCTTCGATCGTGCCGTTTTTGGTTCTGTTGATGTAGCGGGCAAAATGCTGTCCGAAGGTCAATGCCTGGAATGCAGCTCCATTGTCATCGGCTCTTTCGGAAACATATTCTTCGTAGCCGGTCAGGGTGCTGGCCTTGCCGCCAAGGATCCAATCGATGGCGCCGCTCTTCATATCAAACTGGTAAACCGCGCTCTGGTCTCTCATGGATACCAGGAGTTTGTCCACGCTGCCGTCTTCTGCCAGGGTGTAGTCAAGGCTGTTGACGTGTACATAGTCCATGATGCCGTCTGCGAAAGATTCCACCTCATTCTGCCCAACTGTAACGGTCACGCCGTCCAGTGTTGCACCGGCATAGTCGATCTTTTCCACAGCGGATTCATACAGCAGCGGATAGTCTGCGGTATTGATCTCGGCAACAACCTGTCCGTCTTTTACTTCCTGCATGATGCCTGACCACACATAAGTTTCGCTGGTGCCGTCGATGCCTTCCAGGCTGGCCGGCAGATTGGATACGTTCTGCAGAGTGTAGCTAAGGAGCAGATAATGGCCTTCGCCGATCACGACAAATTCGTGCTGATCCAGATAGCCTGCACCGTGGACATGGTTTTCTTCTTCATTGGCTGCCAGGGTTACTTCTTCGATATCGGTGTAGTTTTCATCCATGACCAGATAGAAGCCGGAAGAAAAGCCGCCGTTTGCATTGCGGAAACCCGGGTTGAGTTCGACAAACAGTGTGTAGTACTGGGTATCGCCGAATGGCTGTGCAGCGAAGTTCTCTGCCATCAATTCGCCGGTGCAGTTAAGATCTCTGTAGTAAAGGATTTCCCCATCGGTTGCGACGCGGGTCATGAATTTATCCAGAGCAAAGCTGTAAACACCTGCATTGTCCTCTGCGACACCGCTGCCGGTAACGGTCAGCGCCGGGAATGCTTCCGGAATCGTATGTACCTGATAAACAGTGCCGTCTTCCATGGTAAATGCGATCACTTCATCGACAACTTCCATAGCGCTGATAGCTGCCGGTACATAGGTAACAGTGCCGTCTGCTACCTCCAGTTCGCCTGCAGCACTGCTCTGTGCAGATGCGATCGGTCCTGCAAATGTCAGGGCATCTCCTGCCACATAGGTATTCAGATAATAATCTGCTGTATTATCTTCCTGCAGGGAGCCGACCAGCTCCACACCGGAAGCACCGATGGCATCGGTCACCGTCAGATCGATCGCTGCTGCTTCCGGGATCAAAGTCAAGGCCGCTCTTTCCTGTGCGATCTGCTCTGTGTAATCAAATGGAACGTTTGCGTAAACAATATCCTCTGTGGAACAGGTAATCTCATATACAGCGGCGGGTGCGCTTTCGCCTGCCTCAGCAGGATCAACTGCCGGTTCTGCCATAGCGGTTCCTGCAAATGCAGCAACGCTGAGAACCGATACTGTTACAGCAATGGCTTTTTTCAGTCTGAAATTCATATGCTCCTCCTCTTTGCTCCGGATTTTCCGGGTACTATTCTTCTGATGAGCATATGATAAAAAAGAATGATGGGGAGAACAAATACATAAAGATTATCCAAGCCATAACTTCAGGTTATAGCCCGGATCACAAGATTCTCTTTTATCCTGACAAATCCGCAGGCAAGGGCGGTCTTTCCGGAGATCTCATTTTTCTGTGAATGAGCCCATACCGGCCGTTTCCCCTGAACATGGATCGTTTTGCACATCTGCTCCGTCAAAAGACGGGCAAATCCCTGTTTTCGGAAAGCCTCCATTGTTTCCACACCGATATCGACCTCTTCGGAACTGACCGCAGCGGAAAAGGAGACTGCCGCAATCTCCGCTTCACATGTTACAACGTAACCGAAACCATGTTCAAGGAACTGCTCCTTTCTGTCCCAGGAAAATGCCGGGATAATCCTCCCCTTGATCCGGTCTATATTAGCTGCATGGATCGGTTCGATCCGGCAACCAGCCGGCAGCTGCAAGGAAGTGCCAAGATCCTCACTGCCTGAATGAATATACTCAAGCCGCCGCTCTATGCAGATGCCTTCTTTTTCGGAGAAATACTCTGCCGCTTCCTCATAGTCGGTGATCAGCACAAACCGTCTGCCATCGATGCCGGACATAACTTTTTCCCGGATCTCCTGCAGGATCTGTTCCGAAGCCTTTCCGGCAAGATAGGCAAATCCCGCATAATGCCAGAACAATACTGCTTGCGGGTCTGCCGGATCGTCAGCATAGATCTGCCCCGTCTGACAACCTTCCGCGATCGAACACGGATAAACCCGGTTGCTGCTGACCTTCCTGGCCCAATCTATGTAATTGTGGTAGTTTCTTTGGTCAATCCTGAACATTTTAATGCTCCGTAAGTCTTTTGCATAGATTATATCACATCTGGTTTTGCATGAAATAGAAGCTTCTATCTGACACTGCAGATAATTTCAGGTTCGGCAGCACCTCTGCAGAACATTTCAGGTTTGGCAGCAAAATCTGCAGAAAAAATCAACATTGGCAGCGTTTTCGCCGAAAACTGCGTGTTTTTTGCTGCCAAAGTTGAAATGTACTGCAACAGCACCCATAGATAGCTGCCAAAGTTGAAATGTACTGCAGGTGCAAACGATGTCAAAATCATCATTTTTTCAATAAAGGGTAGGTTGATGGATCATTGCTCCTGAATCGTTGAAACATTTCAAACAGCTGCCTTCGCTGCTCGATATATTTTTCTAAAGAACTATCAATTGACCGCATCCCCAAAGCTTTTCGAATCGTGCGAAATGTCTGATCCAACTGAAAAACAGAAGTAATATTTCGTTTGGTTATACTGATCACTTTATACCCTGATACCGATAAAGCCGTATATCGTTGTTTATCTTTATAATGTTGTGTAGACGTCAAATGAGAACTGTCACTGTCATACTCACAGGCAACCCGTTCCTCCTGCCATAGCATATCTATATAACAAGCTCGGCCACGCATGATCTCATTACCTTCTTCAGTAAACTGGGCTCGGACATTCATTTCAGGAGGTTTTATTGCAAACCCACCCATGAACGCAGAAAGTACAGCATAGTTCGCAAGAATGGATTCCATCCTTGAATTGGAATTGTTCACAATATAACTCGCAGCCCGAAGAGCTTTTCTGTATCCACGGCAACCTCCGGCAAATCTCAAAAATGACATGATACTTTCCTTTGTCGTAGCCGGAATCCTGTTTTTCTGTCCCAACGGCAGATGATCATCATAACAATAAATGCCGCATAATTCCGTACCAAGGAATATAAGCTGTTCAACGCTCAGATAAGATGCTGCCTGCAGAAATGTCAATTCCGGGGAAGCTATATATAGATCTTGTCGTAATCTGACAAAGCCTTTTGGCGGAATTTGCTGCGGATATCTGAATGCTTTCAGCACTTGGTTGTTTACAACACAACGATGTTCCGGAGGACTGATCACAGACAATGGAAGATAATCCGTCGTCAGATCCAGTACAGAACTTTTGGAAGGAATGCTAAAATTCCGGGGAAGGTCTTCGCAAATTCGATGATCTACAGAAAATGTATTCAGATTCAAGATAGAATTGCTGTTCAGCCAAAAAGCTGCGGAAGAAGGAAAAATGATAGCGAAAAGCAATTTGTACCTCATTTCAAAAGCAGAACATTTGTTCGAGAAATTTATTTTATCCTTATAACTGCTCCGAAACAAGATGTGAAAATGCAGAAAAACAGATTGTTGTTTTATGCAGAAAGATCAAAGACATCGATTTGCCGAAACTGCTTTTAAACCTCTGCAGAATATTTCAGGTTCGGCAGCACCGCTGCAGAAAAAATCAACTTTGGCAGCAAAATCTGCAGAAAAAATCAACTTTGGCAGCGTTTTCACCGAAAACCGCGTATTTTTTGCTGCCAAAGTTGAAATGTTCTGCAACGGCACCTCCAGAGATCTGCCAAAGTTGAAATATTCTGCAAGCCCAGTTATAAAAGAAAGAGCTCCGTATATCTCTTCAGGTATATCTCACTCTTCGTCATCTGCTGTCATATAGGTAACGGTGACATTGGCCGATACCGTCAGTTTGGCCGCCTGAACATATGTCGCATCACCGCTCATGGCTTTTTCTTCTGCCGCCCCGAAGTTGTTCAGGATTCCCCTGTCATAGCTGTAGGTGCCGCCTTCGGTGACAGAACTGATCCCTGTGATCTCCATCCCGGATGCCGCAGCAAGGATATCTGCTTTGACCTGCGCCGCTTTTACAGCCTCATTAAGGGCCTGTTCTTCTGCCGCTTTGGTATCGGAAACGGAAAAGCTGATTCCGTCCAGTGTGTTGGCGCCATTTCCAAATGCCGTATCTATGATCGCTCCAACCTTTTCCATGTCCGTGATCCGGATCGCTAAAGTGGAGCTGACATTATAGGCCGCCAGTTCCTCCCTGTCAGAGGAATAATCGTACACAGCATAAATGTTCAGATAACCTGTATTGATGTCTTCTTCCGCGATTCCCTCTTCTGTCAGTGCCGCACGGACCTTCGCGATCGCTTCATTCACCTCCGCCTGCGCTGTCAGAACATCTTTATTCCTGGATGTAACGCCCAGGGAAATGATTGCCGTATCTGCAGGCACAAGCACTTCCCCTGTTCCGTTCACAGTGATCGTTCCTGCAAATGCTGCCGTTGTCATCGCCATTGTCATAACTGCTGCCAATAAAATGCTGATTGCTTTACGCATAGGTCACCTCCATTAAACTATTCAGATGTTATCCTTCCTGCCATAAAAACGGCATAAAGATCCCCAGCTGCTTCTCCCAGTCTTCCTCGCAATGCCTGCCGCCAATCTGGCAGTAGAGCCTGGCACTTCCCCCGGCACGCAGGATCTTATTGCCTGTTGCCCTGCAGGTCCTGTACAGCCAGCTGGAATGATCCTCTTTTTCAGGATCTTTGATTCCGCCGTATCCCTCCCTGGTTCCCCAGGAAAGATAAATCCGTGTATCGGGACTGAGATCTGTCTCGTTCATCTCATGCCAGAGCTTTCCGCTGACGCTGCCGATAGAGGGAGACACGCAGGCCGCCTTGGAAATAAACTGATTGTATCTTACAAGGGCAAATGCTGCCATAAGACCTCCCATACTGGAACCGCCGATACCGGTGCATTCCCGGAAGGGGATCGTCGGAAAAGCGGAATCGATATATGGCTTCAGCTCATATATGATTCCCTGCATGGTTGCTTCGCCCAGGGCTTCAATTCCCCTTAACCAGCCAAATCCTGCTTCATAGGGCAGATACTCCGAAAGTCTCATGCTCCCTTCGTGAGCGCACTCGATTCCTACGATGATCATCTGCTTATCCCAAGTTCCCAGATATTCATTCAAACCCCAGGATTTTCCGTAGGTAGCGTCCTCGTCCCGGAACAGATTGTGGCCGTCGAAAAAATACATAACCGGATACGGCGGATCCCCCTGATCAGGGATCCTGATATGGAGCGGACGGTTGGCTCCGATCGAATGAAAATAAAAATCCCGTTTCAAGAGCATTGCAATACCTCCCCGCTGCCTTAATCGTTCACTCGAAGCCGGATTACCATCTTTGCAAATTCTTCCGGAGACTCACGCACTTCTTTATTCAGCCATACATGGATCAGACGAAAGATCCCGTAAATAAGAAAATTGTAGATATATTCCAGTTCCGTTTCATTTTTACTGTCATAATATTTTTTCAGCGTACTTGCCTTCACGCTTTCCAGTGCAAACAGTTTGCGTGCAAAATCCGGATCCACATTATTGTTGAAGATCATCCTGGCAAATTCAAGGTTT
>JAFWOB010000132.1 GCA_017510065.1 Parasporobacterium sp. | reverse complement strand
CCTTCCGGAGATTCACCTTCCGGAGCTTCCTCTGCTTCTTCTGCAGCTTCATTTCCTGCAGAAGCGCTGCCGGAGCTTGCCGGGGAGTT
This sequence comes from Parasporobacterium sp., assembly GCA_017510065.1. Lineage (GTDB taxonomy): Bacteria > Bacillota > Clostridia > Lachnospirales > Lachnospiraceae > RGIG5612. The sequence continues at coordinate 5,772 of JAFWOB010000132.1, read as the reverse complement.
CTCTTTGATCAGAGCGAGTAATTCAAAGTCCGGATAATTGATCACCTGGCTTTCTGTGTCAAATACCATGGTTTCCCCGGTTTCATCTGTGAAAGGTGCCCATGCAACAAGATCGGAAGAGGGATCACCGGTACGCGCGAAGTTTACAAGTGCGGACGCCATGCAGTCCTGGACATAGCCGGCACCTTCCAGATCGCCTTCTACAAGATACGGATCCAGCATCATGTTATGGAACCAGAAAATAAGGTCTGTTGTGTGTGACATCAGGTTTCCGCCCATAAGCGGCAGTTCGTAAGCAACGATAGTGTTATATACCGGAGCGCCGCCCTGTTTTGCCTTGTCCTGGCATTCCACAATACTGCTTGTACGGTCATTCAGAGACAGAACATCGATGGTATCTCTGCATGGGAATCCTTTATGGAAGAGTTCAAGAATCTGCTCCTGAGCACCTTCATAACCATCCATTACTCGCTGTACCATGTAATCTTCAGTCATATTAGGCTTGAAAGCATCTGCCAGGAATGCATCCGGATCAGCCGGGTTAAAGCTTGCGCCTGCTCCGTTGATTGCCATATTCAGAACCAGTTTGCCGTCTTTGACGCCCATTTCACCGAATGTGCTGGACACGATAAGCGGAATATCCTTTGCAAGTTCACACCATGTTCCTGTTGCAGGATCATAGTTTCTTTCCGGATAATAATCACCGTCGATGGTGTGGTCATAGCTGTATCCGCCTGCCGCAGCAATGGTTTCATAAAGTGTATCAAGATTGCATGTGCTGAGGAACTGCAGCACTTCTTCATCTGTTGTCATGCCTGTGTTGGCTTTGATATTTTCAAATAATGTAGCTGTAGCAGCCTGACGGTCTTCGATCGGTGTGCCGGTACCGGTAGCACCACCGGATACCTGAACGGCTCTCTGGAAAAGTCCCTTTGCTGCCGGAGTACCCATAAGAGCAGCAACTTTGGAACCGCCGCCTGACTGGCCAACGATGGTAACATTGTCAGGATCTCCGCCGAAGTTTGCAATATTGTCGCGTACCCATTCGAGAGCAAGAACCGTATCCATCAGGCCGTTGTTTCCTGAATACTTGTATTCATCGCCGTAAGCGGAGAGCTCAAAGTATCCGAGAATATTCAGACGGTGATTCAGATTTACGTATACTACATCGCCGTATTCGCTGATGTTCTTGCCGTCGTACAGATGAAGTTCATTGGAAGCGCCTGCGGAAAGTCCGCCGCCGTGAAGGAAGAAGATAACCGGCTTCTTCGCTTCTTTATCCAGGGTCTGGGTCCAAACGTTGAGGTACAGGCAGTCTTCATTCTGGACCATATCCTCGCCCATGGGATTGACAAATGTGGAAACAGACACAGATGTATTGGAAGAACTGCCGTTGGGGGATGTGGTGCCGTATGCCAAAGCGCCTTTTACACCTTCCCAGGGGGCAGGCTTCTGCGCCGGCATAAAGCGGTCAGCGGCGCCGTACTGGATTCCGCGGAAAATATAGGTGGTTCCCTGCTGGCAGCCCATGAGCCAGCCATTTTCCGTTTCAGCAAAGGCGTATGTTGTAAACGGGGCTTTTTCCGCTGCGGATGTCACGATTCCCATGCCGGAAACAAGAACAGCGGAGAGTACAATGACTAAAATCTTTTTTAAAAAACCGTTTTTCATAATTCTCCTCCTGTATGAAAAATCCTCTCTTTTGAATCGATTCTAGAGGGAGAGATTTCCTAATGCAATATGGTTGGCACATTCGGCAGAATTGGGAACACATTCGGTATTCTGCGTTTCATGGCATTCATCCGGCTTCTGTAGTAAAATATCTTGGGACGAGGTGACAAAAACAGATGTATACGATCAACATTGCGATCATTGAAGACAATGCAGAAGATCTGAAAAGGCTGAATGACTGTCTGGACAGGTATATGCAGAACTGTAAATACAGTTTTACCATCCATCATTTCAGTTCCGGGGAAAGCTTTCTTGCATCCGGGCTTTCTTTTCATCTGGTTTTTATGGACATTGAGCTTCCAGGGATCAGCGGACTGGAGACATCGGAAAGGCTGCGAAAAACCAGCGAAGATGAAGTGCTGGTACTGGTAACCAACATGATCCAGTATGCGATCCACGGCTATGCGGTAAAAGCAGCAGACTATATCGTGAAGCCGGTTATGTATGAACAGCTTTCTTTAAAAATGCCTGACTATCTGTCTATCATAAAAAGAAAACAAAAATCCGTCCTGATCAGGCAGAATAATTCCCTTTCCAAAATATATATCCATCAGATCCGTTTTATTGAGGTCTTCAGACATGATGTTTACATACAGCTGGAGAATGAAAAATTGAAATGCCGGGGAACACTGAAGGAGTTTGAAGATGAACTGGACGGATGCGGCTTTGTCAAATGCAGCCAGAGCTGCCTGGTCAATCTTGGCTTTGTCCAGGGGTTTGTGGGGGATCAGGTCATGGTTGACGGCCATCAGCTTCCGATGAGCCGGAGAGAGAAGAAAAGTTTTTCGGATGCTTTCATCAGATTTGAAAAGGAATGGTGATTGAATGAACGTAATTCCTGCAGCCTATGAGTTTTCCATATTCTGGTTCTTTTCCGGATTCGTTATGTTTGCGCCTCATTTTGTATGTACTTTTTTACTGGAAAAGAGAAGATTCTTTATCCTGAGATCTGTGATCGGAGTGCTGCTTTTTGCGGTAGCAGCATTTCTGACCTGCTATACTGATCAGTGGAATGAACGATATTATCTGCTGCTTCATCTTGCCGGTGCATTGTATCTGGCTTTTTGCAGCAGATGCAGTTTTAAGATGATCGTTTATTTCAATATCTGGTGCATTGTACTTTATTATTTTGTGTTCCAGATCCATTTTCTGCTCAATGCTCTTCTGAAGATCAACGGTAATGTTGGCTTGCTTTACCTGAGTAAAGTTGCCGCTCTGATCGCCATGGTGATCCTGGAGATTATCCTGCTTCGCTCCATTCTGGTAAAAAATGTATTTCGTCTTCCGGCCAGTCAGGTTATGATCGCAGCCCTGATCAGTATTGCTATTATAGCATTCAACACGATCACCTTTGCTACCAGTCCGGCGGAAGGCTATACGAGGTATATCTTTCAGGTTTTTTCCATGCTCTGCAATCTTCTTGCCCTGTATCTGCAGGCGGTTGCCTTTTACAGCCAGGAGAAAAAATACGAAACCGATTACATAAGGCATATTTGGCGGATGAGTAAGAAAGACCATGAACTGAAGGCGGAATACATTGATCTGATCAACCATAAATACCATGATCTGAAACATGAGATACGGGCATTGCGGCAGCTTCCTGCGGCAGAACGGGATGCCTGTCTGGACCGGTTGGAAGAATCCGTGGATCATTTCGGCAATCTGTTCCAGACCGGTAATGAATTGCTGGATGCCATCCTGAATGATGTCAGAAGACATTGTGAAAAGGAAAAAATCATGTTTTCCTGTATCGTAAATTGCGGGAATATTGACTTTATGGACGTAGTGGATCTGAGTATCCTTCTGGGGAATCTGCTGGACAATGCGATGGAGGCTGCTGTCAGACTTCCGGAAGGAAACCGGGTCATAGATCTGAAAATGCTTATGGATGATAACTTTTTACGGATCACACAGAAGAATACCTATGCCGGCGAATTGAATATCACCAGTGATGGCCTTGTGAGTTCAAAGCAGGAAAACGGCTATCATGGATTCGGGACGCAGAGCATGAAATATATCATTGAGAAATACAATGGGCAAATGGCACTGGATGCGGAAGACGGTGTCTTCTCCCTTCATGTGATCATTCCGGTCGCTGCTGCGTTTCGACAGGAGCAGGTATAGACAGATCCCGGAACATCTTTTCCGTTGCTTTTCTTAATTGCTCCTTCGCGTGAGCCATGGCATATTCTACCGTCATACCGTCCTCTATGGAAGGGTAGATCCTTTGGATACCGCAGCCATACAATTCTTCATATCCATCGCCCAGGCATCCGGTAACTGCCAGAACCGGTACGGCGTATTTGCTGCAGGCCTGTCCCACCCCCCACAGTACTTTCCCGTGAGCGGACTGGCTGTCTGCCCGTCCTTCTCCGGTGATGCAGTAGTCGGCGTCTTTCACGATTTCTTCAAAATGACTCAGGGAAAGAACTGTCCGGATCCCTGAGGAAAGGGAAGCGCCAAGCAGTGCCATCAGACCGGCTGCCAATCCTCCGGCTGCGCCGGCACCTGGAATATTGGAAACATCCACCCCCAGACTCTTCAATAGCACGTCGTTGTAATTGCACATACCCTGCTCCAGCAGTCCACACTGCTCAGGTGAAGCGCCTTTCTGAGGAGTAAATACATAGGACGCTCCCCGTTCTCCCAGAAGCGGATTGTCAATATCGCACATTACCTGAAATGAGCTGCACCGGGCATCGCTGTGCAGATGGCTCAGGTCAATGCTCCGGATGTGGATGAGATTCTTCCCGATCGGGGAAAGCTCGTTTCCTTTTTCATCCAAAAACCGAACCCCGAGGGCGGAAAGAGCTCCGGTGCCGCCGTCATTGGTGGCACTGCCGCCGACGCCTATAATGAATTTACGGTATCCAAGGTCCAGGGCAGAGCGGATCAGCTGGCCTGTTCCGAATGTGGTGGTAAGTTCCGGGTTCCGTTTGTCCGCCGGTACGAGAGGCAGACCTGATGCCGCCGCCATTTCGATCAGCGCCGTATCGCCGTTCAGTACCGCAAAATGCGACGGGATGGTTTGGAACAGAGGATCACAGACCTGCACGGGAATTGTCTGACCGTTACAGATGTCTTTGATGATGTCCATGGTCCCCTCACCGCCGTCTGCCATAGGAATGCCGACGCATTGGCATCCCGGAACAAACTGTTTTGCTGTTTCGGTAAAGACCTCTATGATCTCTTTCGCGGATAAGGAACCTTTGAAAGAATCCGGTGCAAATACAAATTTCATCCTGTAACCCTCTTTTTGATCTGTATCGTTCATATGGCAGAACTATAGCACGGGATCGGGATGACTTGCAACGTATGCGGCGCTATGCATGATTTTGGGGGAGGTGCTTGTAACGTATGTGGAGCCATGCATGATTTTTTGTAATATAACCGACGCTATGCATGATTTCATGCCCCGGAAAGGGGTTAAAATCATGCATAGCGTTGATTTCGTTACACGGGGTTTTTTGAAAATCATGCATAGCCCCGGTTTTGTTACAACATTTTTGAATAAATCATGCATAGCGTCGATTTCGTTACACACTATGGCAACAGGCGGCTTTACTGCCATGCCTTTGTTCCATGTCTGTGCTGTTCCTGCTTGCAGACTTTTCCTGCCATCCGTATAATAAAAACAACAGACCTCTAAGCGGCAGGATCGATATCTGTGTGAAAGAATAAAGGTATTATATTATGAACCAGAATGAAAAAAGACAATTCCTGATCAGGGCGCTGCTTGAAGAGCGGCCGGAGCATCAGACAATAGCAATTCCTCACAATGTCGAAGACCAGAAACGGCTGCTTCGCAGCCTTATGAATGTACGGATGCCGGGACGGATCAGCGAGGATTTTCTGAACGTGCAGGATGCGTATTTGCAGGAAGCGGTGAAGGAGAAGGGGATCACGGATCTGTCGGAACTGGAACCGGTGGAAGAAGGAATCTATGTCTGGCAGGGCGATATTACTACCCTTCGCTGCGACGCCATCGTGAACGCGGCAAATTCCGGTATGACCGGATGCTATGTTCCCTGTCACGGCTGT
>JAFWOB010000131.1 GCA_017510065.1 Parasporobacterium sp. | reverse complement strand
TTTCGGTCTTGCAGCCGTATGTTTCAGGATGAGATTTGATTTATAAGAATGAAAATACCCGGGAGAGGCAACAATCAAAAACTGTCGTCTCACCCGGGGGCTGCCGGATACAATGCGGAATAGAAGCGGTCAATCGCACATTTCAGCTGGCCGCTGATCCCGTGGTAATAAATGGGAGAGGCCAGGATCAGCATGTTTGCGTCCTGCAGATATCCGTATATTTCCTGCATGTCATCTTTCTGGATGCACTGGCCGTAACCTTTTCCGTGGCAGTATTCGCAGGCAAGACAGCCACTTATAATCTTTCTGCATACATCGACTACATTTACTTCATGGCCGGCTTCTTCCGCAGCTTTCCGGAAAGCAGCAGCCATCTTTGCCGTGTTTCCCCGGGGCCGGGGACTCCCGTTTAATACAAGAATTTTCATTTTATTTCCCCACTTTCAATACCAGTCATGCTTTTCGTTGCGGTCCAGATTACTGATCGCCGCCATTTCCTCATCCGTAAGCACAAATCCGAACAGATCCAGATTTTCTTTGATATGCTCCGGATTGGAGGAGCCCGGGATCACCACGATGCCCCGCTGCAGATCCCAGCGGAGGATGACCTGGGCAGAGGATACGCCATGGGCTTCCGCAATGGACCTGATCGTTTCATCGCCCAAAAGATCTGCCGTATGTCCCCGGCCGCCCAAAGGATACCAGCACTGGACGACGATACCCTTTTCCTGGATAAAGGGGACCACATCCTGCTCCTGATAGTAAGGATGGATCTCGTTCTGCACGAGGGCCGGCATGATCGTGATCTGCGGCAGAAAATCGGTCAGTTCCTCCACATACCAGTTGGAAAGGCCCAGGGACCGGATCTTTCCCTGCTCCACATACGTCTCCATGGCTTTGTAAGCTTTCACATCGTCCGTCCCCGGATGATGGAGGAGCATCATGTCAATGTATCCGATATCCAGCTTCTCAAGCGCCATCTCGATCGCGGCTTCCGGGTCAGAAAACTGGTTCGGATAGAGCTTCGTGATCACGAAAATATCCTCACGGGGAACGCCGTATTCCTCCATGGCCTGCCGGACGCCTTCTCCGACAGCTTCTTCGTTGTGATACATATAGGCCGTGTCGATGAGCCGCCCGCCATTCTGCAGAAGGGTTTTTACCGAATTCACGCAGGTATCATGATCGAGGGCATAGGTGCCAAGGCCCAGGATCGGCATGGTGTAGCCGCTGTTTAAAAGTACCGTACGGTTTTCAAAGTCGAATTTTCCAACAGCTCCTGTGGATTCCTGACCGTCCTTCAGAGAGAAAACCACTGTCGGATCCCCGTTTCCGAGTGCATCCCGGATCTCTTCCGGGGCCATCCCCTGTACTTTTCCAAGACGCGTGAAACTCCAGGTATTCGTATCATAGTAGATCGTGATCTGGTTCCCCTGATAAAGGATAACATCGCCCGGTTCTGTCGTGATACGTTCATCGTTTGTCGGAAGTGTCGTTCCCAGCGGTCCGACCTTCTCAAAACCGCCATAATCGTGCATGTCGACCGTGAGGCCGCCGCTTTGCAGAAGTTCCACAAAAGCCCTCGCGGAGGAATTACTTTCCGGCTTGATCGTAAGTGTTTTATCTCCAATATGCGCGTAGATCATGGTTTCTTCCCCGGCAGCCGGATCAGGCTCCGATTGCATTTCATTACCCGTCATTTCCTCTGCCTGAGAGGTTTCCGGATCCGTCGTTTGTCCGGGACTTGCTGCCTGACAGGCAGTAACGCAGGCCAGGAGCAGCAAAAGAGTCAGAATGACGGATATAATCTTTTTCCTGTTCATGGCCTGCCTCCGTATCCGTCTTATTTCAAGTATTCCGTGAAGAAGTTCTGGAGCTTATCGAAGGGGAGCGCGTCCTTACCGCCGCCGTCGTAAAGGTCCGTGTGGGAAGCGCCCGGAATGATCAGCAGTTCCTTGTTGTCCGTATACTTGCTGTCCTTTACCATATCCGCATAGGCATCCTTACCGAAATAGCAGGAGTGTGCTTTGTCGCCGTGCATGACCAGCACCGCGGAACGGATCTCATTGGTATACTTCAGGATCGGCTGGTTCAGGAAGGACTCGCATCCGATAACGTTCCAGCCGCCGTTGGAGTTGAGGGACCTTGTGTGGTAACCGCGATCCGTCTTGTAGTAATCATAGTAGTCCTTTACGAAGTACGGCGCGTCCTCCGGAAGCGGATCGACCACACCGCCGCCGAGCGTATATTCACCGGCTTTCAGGTCCGCCAGCCTCTGTGTGCACATCGCCGCTCTCTTCTGATAGCGGGCTTCCTCGCTGTCCTCACTGTCAAAGTAGCCTTTGGCATTGACGCGGGTCATGTCGTACATGGTGGAAGCGACGGTTGCTTTGATGCGGGTATCCAGCGCTGCTGTGTTAAGCGCCATGCCGCCCCAGCCGCAGATGCCGATGATGCCGATGCGCTCCGGATCCGCCTTATCACAAAGGGAAAGGAAATCGACTGCCGCCATGAAATCTTCGGTATTGATATCCGGAGAAGCCATGTAACGGACATTGCCGCCGCTCTCACCGGTAAAGGATGGATCAAAAGCGATGGTAAGAAAGCCTCTTTCTGCCATGGTCTGTGCATAAAGGCCCGCGCACTGTTCCTTGACCGCGCCGAAGGGGCCGCAGACGGCGATGGCGGGAAGCTTTCCTTCCGCATCCTTCGGTACATACATATCTGCCGCCAGGGTAATACCATAGCGGTTCACGAAGGTCACCTTGCAGTGATCCACCTTGTCACTCTTCGGGAAGGTCTTATCCCAGTCCTGCGTCAGCTTCAGTTCTTCTTTCTTCATCATGATCCTTGTCCTCGCTTTCTCTTACTTCATCTGTTTTTCCTGATTCCGGATCAGGAAGTCCATGCGGTCTACCTTTCGCTGGCTCTCATGCATCTGCTCTATGAGGGTGCAGCGCTGTACTTTCATCTGGTGCAGCATTTCCCGGTAGCTGCCGGTTTCGTACAGGCTCCCGATCTGTTCCGCTGCTTCCATCGTGCATCCCGCATCGGAGAGCCCCTGTATCAGTTGTTCCTTTGTATCCATACCCGCAGGATCCTTTCTGAATTCTGCTTTATCCGCCGTATTACCGGATATCTTTTTTCATCTTTTGTCCGGCAAGGCTATCATAACCGCTTGCAAGGGCTTTCGCTAATGGCTATAATTTATTTCATGATATTCATATTTGGAATATCATGAAATAAGCATCAAAGGGGGATCATTTCAATGGAGATCCGTACGCTGCGATATTTCCTGGCAGTGGCCAGAGAAGAAAACATGACCCGGGCGGCAGAGGTCCTGCATGTTACCCAGCCCACGTTATCCAAGGCATTAAAGACCCTGGAAGAGGAACTGGGGAAGAAACTGTTTATCCGTCATAGTTTCAGCATCCGTCTGACGGAAGAGGGGGTGCTCCTCAGGAACCGGGCAGAGGACCTGATCGGCATGGCAGATAAGATCGAGCAGGAATTTATTGCCCTGGATGATATCAGCGGAGGAGAGTTGTACCTCGGACTTGCGGAGTCTTACCAGATCCGGTATCTGGCGAGGGTGATCAAAGAATTTAAGAATCGCTATCCGAACCTGCACTACCACATCACAAGCGGGGATACGGAACAGGTTGCGGACAAGCTGGATAAGGGCCTTTTGGATTTTCTGGTGCTGGCGGAACTCCCGGACAGCAGGAAGTATGAGTATCTGGCGTTTCCTGAAAAGGATCTGTGGGGGCTGGTGATCCCGGAAGGAGATCCCCTGGCAGAAAAAGATGTGATCCGGGCGGAGGACCTGAAAGAGATCCCTTTGTTTTGTTCCGAACAGGCCTGGAACGGAGATATCAGGAGATGGGCCGGGGGCTTCTTTTCAAAGCTCAGGCTGGAAGGGTCATTCCGGCTTTCCTACAATGGATCCGTTTTTGCCCGGGAGGGGCTCGGATACCTGCTGACCTTCCGCCATCTGATTGATACGTCGGGCGGGAGCGGCCTTGTGTTCCGCCCCCTGGAGCCCCCGCTTGAAACTGCGCTGTATATAGCATGGAACCGATATCAGGCTTTCACGCCGATCGCGGAACGTTTCCTGCAGCAGCTGAAACACCTCTTTACAGAGGATAAATAATACGATGCTGGGACCTTTTGACCCCAGCATCATAAAATGCTGTTGAAAAATAATGAAGATAGATGTATATTACTGTTAGTTAGCGAAATCTAACTACCTTCAATGTACTTTTCACGGAGCAGGATTCGAATGATTTCGAGCCTGCTCTTTTTTACCAGGAGGAGGTAAATAAAGATGGGGCTGTTTAAGGATTACGTGAGCCAGACGAGGAAGCCGGAAGGGTTTCTTGGAAAAATGATGCTGCGTGGCATGAATTCCGGACATGCAAAGATGGCAGACTGGGGACTTGATCATTTGCAGCGTGTCGATCCTGAGAACATTGTTGATCTCGGCTGCGGCGGAGGCCGGAACGCAGGAGAACTTTTGCGGAGGTATCCGAAGGCACGCGTCACAGCGGTCGACTATTCCGAACTCTCTGTGGAGAAAGCAAAGGAATACAATCGGGAAATGATTGCTGCCGGCAGATGCAAGGTTCAGCAGGGTGATGTATCCTCTCTGGAACTGTCAAAAGAAAGCTATGATCTGGCAACGGCCTTCGAAACGATTTATTTCTGGCTGGGGCTTCCGCAGTGTTTCTCCCAAGTGGCAGGAGTGTTAAAGCCGGGCGGATATTTTATGATCTGCAATGAATCTGACGGTACGGATGCGACAAGCCTGAAGTTCGAGAAGATCATAGACGGAATGAAGAATTATACCGCAGAGGACATCAAGGCTGCGCTAAAGGGAGCGGGATTTTCAAAAGTGAAAGCTTACCATCATAAGAATAAACCATGGCTCACAGTAATTGCGAAAAAATGACGTTTAAAACATAAACCGATCTCAGTTAAAGAAAGAAGGAGATTTTATCATGGGAGCAGATTATAAAAACTGGATGCCAAAAGGAATGGTGGCTTCTTTTACAGGGGGAGCAGTCGGATCATGGATCGCGGCACTGGGGGTGCATATTTTGATGCCTGAAGGAACTGTGAAACATGTGATGACGGGAGTGTCCACGGCTTCCGGAGTCCTTTTTTCAGGGGTGTCTATCTGGTCTTATCTGATGTATCGTGCGTTTGATTATAACGGAAAAAGACAGATGTCCCGGCAGATTATTGAAGGGATTGCTGATTATGTAAATCTGCCGGAAGATGGAAACTGCCTGGATGTAGGCTGTGGCAGTGGAGCACTGGCCATTGCAATTGCAAAAAGAAACCCCAAAGCGCACGTGACAGGCATAGATCGTTGGGGTAAGGAATATGCATCTTTTAATAAACCGCTCTGCGAAAGTAACGCCCAGGCAGAGGGCGTATCGAATCTCAGCTTTTGGCAGGGCGATGCCACGCATCTGGATTTCCCCGATGAAACATTTGATGCCGTGGTCAGCAATTATGTGTATCATAATATCCCTTCAAAGGACAGGCAGGCGATCCTGCTGGAGACGCTGCGGACTTTGAAAAAAGGAGGAACCTTTGCGATCCATGACATTTTCTCCGCCGGGAAATACGGAGATATGCACGCTTTCGTGAAGAAACTGGAGAAGATGGGCTACGAGAAGGTGGACCTGATCGATACAGCCAATGGGAAATGGATCCGTAAGAGCGAAGCCGGATGGATGGG
>JAFWOB010000130.1 GCA_017510065.1 Parasporobacterium sp. | reverse complement strand
TTCCCGTCATCTCTTCCAGCCCCAGCTCTTCCACCGCTTTCCGATATCCTTCATAACGCCCGCGATAAGGAGCAAGATGCTGTGCACCGGCAATCAGGCCGATAGCACGGCATCCTTTTTTGTATAGATACTGTACGGCCTGCCTGCTCTTTGCCATGGCCATCTGCTACAGCTTCAACGGCTCGCCTACCCAACTGATTCTGATCGCGAACATCGCCACCTCCATCGCCACCCCGGTCGGCGGACTCTTCGTCCTGCTGCTGATCTGGCGCAAGGACGTGAACGAGGGATACAAGGCCCCTACGGCGCTGCGTATCTGCATGACCATCAGCTATATCTTCGTACTGGTCATGACCGTTTCGGCTTTCCAGAAGACCATTATCCCCGGCATCATGAAGCTGTTCGCATAAGTGATCAGATTTCAAAGAAGGCAGTGCTGCGCTCCTGCGGGCACTGCCTTCTTTCGTGAACGGGGGAAAGACATAGGCAGCGCGGCCATGGATGTGGCGCATACATCTTGCCAATATCGTATATCTTTGTTAAACTGGTTCCATCTTGATCAAGGAGGTTTGGCTCAAATGAAACAGAAGATTACAGTAGCCGACTATGCCCAGCGAATCACGGAAGCACTGCCGCAGGGTGTTTTGCTTAACACGAACGGTGACAAGCATAACGCAATGGTCATCGGCTGGGGCGGACTGGGGACCTGCTGGTCTGTTCCGACCTTTACGGTTTACGTCCGGGAAAACCGGTACACCAAGTCTCAGCTTGACAAAACCGGCGTATTCACAGTCAGTATTCCCCTGGACAAGGCTGATCCTGTAATCACAAAGATCTGCGGATGGCAGTCAGGCCATAACATCGACAAAGTAAAAGAAGCCGGGCTGACGCTGGAGGATCCTCAGGCAAACGGGGTTTCAGGCGTGAAAGAGTATCCCCTGACTTTAGAATGCAGGGTTCTCTATTCGCAGTGCCAGGACCCGACCCGCCTCCCGGAATCCATTTACAAAAAGAGCTATCCGCAGGATGTGGACGGTTCCTATCCCATGGCCAACCGTGATCCCCACACCGCTTACATCGGGGAAATCGTTGCGGCCTATATCATTCACTGACAGCATCGCAGAAGGAAGGAGACCGGCTGAATACACGATGCGAATGCAGAATGTATGCGCCTGCTCAGGCGGATTATATTGCAAACAGGGGGATATCCGGCAGAATGGCTGAGCTGGAAACGAAAAACAGCAAACATGAGAGGCGGCGGTGGATTTTACCGGTGATTGTATTGATCCTGGCGGGAATTGCATTTCTGGTTTATACACAGCAATACTACCACGCTGACGAATCTGCTTCCTGCTCGTTGGAATCGGATGAGACTGTCAAAGTAGTGCAGACGGACTACGGGTGGCTGTTCGACGGTCCTTCTGAGACAGATGCGATCATCTTTTATCCCGGGGCTAAGGTGGAAGAAACAGCATACGCTCCCCTGCTTCACTGTCTTGCCGGACAGGGTATGGATGCCTGTCTTGTCAAAATGCCGTTTCGCCTGGCTTTCTTTGGTGTAAACAAAGCAGATCATGTAATGAAGCAATATGATTATGAACACTGGTACATCGGAGGCCATTCTCTGGGAGGCGCAATGGCTGCTGATTATGCCTCGGAGCATTGTTCGGAATTGTGCGGAGTATATATGCTGGCTGCATATCCGGCAAAGGCCCTGGATGAGAAGACTCCGGCTGCCATCATCTACGGATCTGAAGATGGCATCCTCAACAGGAACATGTTGACGGACGCAAAACAGTATTTGCCTGACGGAAGCAGGGAATACGTTATTCAGGGCGGAAACCACGCACAGTTTGGAAACTACGGAAAACAAGACGGCGATGGCATTGCCGGCATATCTTCTGATGAGCAGCAGCACAGCACTGTGGAACTCATTCTGCAGCTCCATTAACGTGCCGGGTGATCATCAGCAAAGAGATACACCGGAAATACCTTTCTTTTCCGATTTGTCTCTCTTTATATTAATGATGCCGCCTTTGGTTGGGAGCCTGCGAACACCTGAAACAAAACACAGAATGAGAGAGACAGAGAATGGCATTATATGCGATCGGAGATCTCCATCTCCACTTTCAGGCTGAACTGAAAGCAAAAGCTCAAATAAAAGACCGGGTCTGGAAGAATCATGAACAGAAGTTCCGAAAGATATGTGCTGAGCTGATTCAGCCTGATGACACGCTGGTGCTGGCAGGAGATCACAGCTGGGGCCGGAATCTGGCGGAATGCGAGTTGGACATGCAGTATATCTCCGATCTGCCGGGAAGGAAAATACTCCTTCGCGGGAACCATGATATGTTCTGGGATGCAAAGAAAACGGAAGTGCTGAATGAGCACTTCCGCGGAAAACTGTTTTTCCTCCAGGATAACTACTGCACCTATAGCGATTATGCTTTGGTCGGTACAAAGGGGCACTGCTTTGAAGGCCCGTTTTACCTGAATCGCCGCGGCCAGATTATCGGCTGGGATGTGAAGAATGAAGCGCGATCCAAAAAGCTTGTAGATCGTGAAATCGATCGCCTTCGAACCTCGCTGGAAGCCGCCCGGGCGGACGGATTCCGAAAGTATATTCTGTTCCTGCACTATCCGCCTACCAGCATTCTGGAAGACAGCAGTGCCTTTACCCGCATGGCCGAGGAATACGGAGCTGAACAGGTCATCTATGCACACAGCCATGGAGAGAGCCGATTCTACGACAGCATTCACGGAGAAAGAAACGGCATCCGCTACCGTCTGGTGTCA
>JAFWOB010000019.1 GCA_017510065.1 Parasporobacterium sp. | reverse complement strand
GCACTCCGGTTTTTCACGCCGGCTTCCTCCATCTTTTCCTTAAGGCGATCCATTTCCTCCCGGGTCCACAGTACATGGATTTCCTGATTTCTCTCTTTCATACACGAACCGGCACCTCCTCATCCCGCATCAGCCTTGGCCTGTGTTTTCTGGTTTCTGCTTCCGCTTTCTCGGCAGCTTTGGCAGCTTCTGCCTGCCTGGCTTTGAGAGCTTCCAGAACGGAACGTCTTTCCTCGGCTGCTTCGGATTCCCTTGCCTGCTGACGTAGTGCTTCCGCTGGATCCGGCTGGGGCTGATTATTGATGATGCCGTCAAAGTGATTGTCGTTCTGTTCCGTTGTATCCTCCACAGCGCGGAGTGCGGCTCTCTGCGGATCCCTTTCAGGGAAACGCTCCGGATGGAGGATGATCTCCACCCGGTCACTGACCTGCGGATCATCAAAGACGACGCCGTTCAGCCATTCCTCACATTCATGCCAGCCGCCCATGGTCATCACATTGCCGTAAGCGCCATAGAAGCGGAGATTGTCTTCTGTACTTTCGAGGGTGTCCAGGATATAACCTGCAGCCTCCATCGCGGCGACCAGCTGATCCTTCTCCGCCGGATGGTCATGCATTGGCTCCATGTGGGTTTCGTCCCATTTACTCATCAGCTGCCTCCTTCCAATCGTCCTCATCATCATAGACTGTGAAATCGACACCGGCGAAGTCATCATCAGTCGTATTTTCCAGTTTCTTCACCATGCTCAGGCACTGGGCGATCAGTTCATCGTCCTGCATCATCCCCATCTCATTCATGAGGGACAGGATCGCAGTACGTCTGGTGGATGTGTCAAATGAGCGGAGCAGGGTGATCTCTTCAACAGTAAACATTATCTTGATTCCTCCTTAGTTCTGCGGTTTTTTGCCGGAGCTTTCGGCTCCTTTACTTTGGGTCTTACGGGTGTCTGCTTCTTCTCCTGCAGATCCTGCAATACAGATTTTTTCTCCGGAACCTGCACGGAAGCCGGCCTCAGTTCATAATCATCTGCCTGCTTTTCTGTCAGTGGTTTCTGATATTCGACATAGCCCCAGGCATGGAAAGGCTCGTTTTCTACTGGAATGCGTTTATCATAATTCACGATATCAAGGACCTTATTGTCCGCCGGTTTCGGAAATGTTCCGATATCAACCGGCCGTTGTGTGGAATAATAACGGAAAGGCCCGGCGACAGCAGCGATTGCCACTTCCTTCTGATCGATTGCATCATGAAGTGCGGAGATCTGCTCCCTGGAAAGGTTCAGGTTTTCTGTTTCGAAAAGTCCATATCGGACATCCCTGACCGCATCTACCGTTTCGGCATTTGCAAGATCTTTCTGCCATGCGGCAAATGTCACTGCCTGCGAAAGAACCGGCTCCAGCTTCCGAAGCTCGGGTTCGGGCATTTTTTCCCAGATATCCTTTCCTTCGGAATGAATTGTGAATCCTTCGCCGTCATCATGCTGTGATACTTCATAAGTGAGTTTTACAG
>JAFWOB010000129.1 GCA_017510065.1 Parasporobacterium sp. | reverse complement strand
TGATACATCTCCCATATGTTTTTTCAGGGTATCCTTGATACTCTGTTTGTCATGCGATTTTCAAGGTGCTTGTTTATGTAAAACGCATTTCTGCGAACTGACTGATTTTACTGTTGACTTTTAATAGTTAGTCTCAAATATAAGAAATCTCCAATCTGAGAACACCAGGTGTTCTCAAATCAGCAAAAAGCAAAAAAGAAGAACACTTATTTGCTGCGGTCAGCCCGCATAAATACTCAAACACAGCAGCGCGACGCCGCTAAACCACAGCTGCCGCCGCTCAGTCCCACGAAACCGGGAACGGCTGGTCGCTCAGCAGGAACGGCAGAAAATAGCGGATTTGTTTGAACCACCAGGGCCAGTCGTGATTCACATCATAGCCCCAGAAATCGCACCAGGCATGGATCTTCTTGCTTTCAAATACGCTCTGGAGGAACCGGAGCGTGCGCACGCCATCCTCTTCCCAGGCGCCCTGGCCGACACAGAAGATGATCTTCTTCTGGTTATACAGGTCGATATACGGATGGTCGGCGGGCATGTTCGGAAGAAACCGCTCCGGAGAGCTGTCATAAAGCGCGGAATTCATGAAACCGTCGAAGAAATAGTCCGTGTCAAACAGTCCGGACAGCGACAGCATGCCGCTGAACAGTTCGGGACGTCTTAAAAAGGAGATCGCCGCGTGATTGGCGCCCAGGCTCATCCCCATGGTAAAGGGAAGGAGCGGATTGTATTCATGGATCAGCGGCACCACCTGGTCTACGATATAGTGATAATACTCTTCCTGCCTTTTGGCGCGCCACAGCTTATTGCCGTCCCGCAGGGACCAGCTTTCGATGTCATTGGTATCTACAACAAACAGCTGGATCTGCCCGTTTTCGATATAATCGCTTACCAGGTCAACGATCCCGAAATCTTCCATCTGATGACACATGCCGTCCTGCGTCGGGAACACCAGAAACGGTGCGCCTGCATGACCATAGATCATCATGTTCATATCTTTTCCGAGTGAATGGCTGTAATGGGTTAAAAATTCTTTATGCATAGGTATAGTTCTCCCTGTTTATACTGATATTTACAGTATAGCATTCCATCAAACGAAATCAACAAAAAACCATTCCCCGGTCTTTCAGACGAGTGGAGAAACTCCTTTCGGACAGAACTTCGTTACCCCATGTAAAGCTCTACCGCTTTGAACATGCCGCTCGGCTCCATGGCCTCGTGCTGGAAGTCAAAGGGCGGATAAGGACGATGGATCTGGTCCCTGCCGGGAGTATTGGCCACTTCCACAAGGATCTGATTTTCCCCTTTCTTCAGAAGGCCCGTAAGTTCTGTCTGATAGGGCGGTGTCATGCGGATGCCGGCATCTTTTCCGTTCACGGATATGCGCATCACTTCAAAGACCGAGTCCGCCCGGAAAAAGGCGTTCGCAGGAACTTTGTCCAGTTTAATAGTCCTGGTATACCGGATGATCCCGGAGAAGGCCGGCTCCAGATCGGAGATCGGCTGCAGCGTTTCCATATGGAGAACTTTTACCGGTGTCTGAAGATCCTTTGCGGTGAATAAGGAGACATCCCATCCTTCAGACAGGTCGATCCTCTTTCTGCAGTCGTGGATCTGTCCGGCGAAAGACTGCCATGGCACCTCTTCCGCGGAAGCGATCCGATCAGACGGGACCTGGGATCCTTCCATGATCAC
>JAFWOB010000128.1 GCA_017510065.1 Parasporobacterium sp. | reverse complement strand
TTTTCCGATCTGGACAGAGCCGAAAGAAAGCTGTACGGCAGGCGCGCGGATCATCTGATGAAGACAGATGTGCGTGAACAGGAAGACCACTATGAAGTGGAAATCGATCTGCCCGGCTTTGAAAAAGACGAGATCAAGCCTGAACTTACCAACGGTTATCTGACCGTCAGCGCCGCGAAGGGCCTTGACAAAGAGCAGAACAACGAGAAGGGCAAACTGATCCGTCAGGAAAGATATACCGGGGCGATGCAGAGAAGCTTCTATGTCGGCGAAGAACTGACAGAAGAAGATATTAAGGCATCCTTCAAACACGGTGTACTGAGCCTGAACATCCCGAAGAAGGAAGCGAAGGCAGTACCTGAAAAGAAAACGATTATGATTGAAGGCTGATCATCCTCCCCGCCGGCACAGGCGGGGAGCTTTGTTATCTGTGAGGAGGGATCAGAATGAGAAGAGCTTTTTGGCCGACACTGCTGGGGATCATGTTGATCCTGTCCGGGATCTTCTGCCTGTTTTCCCCTGTTTCGTCATCAACGGTAATTCCTTATATGATAGGGATTGCGCTGACCGCTACCGGGATCGGAAAACTGATACGCCGTGCGGATGAGAGACGGTTTTACGGACAAAGCAGCTGGAGCTTTGCCGGAGCAGTTGTCTCACTGATTTTCGGTATACTGCTTATGGTGTCGCCGACACTGCAGTTATCCATGGGTACGACAGTGGTCGTTCTGATCGGCTGTTGGATTACGATTATGGGAATACTTCGGATCGTACATGCTTTTCAGCTGCGGAAGGTGACCGCATATGTGGATATTTTTGGCCGACCGGTCAGCAATGACTGGTACATGGCATTGCTCCCGGGTATCGCGATGGTGGCCGTCGGTATCCTGAATGTCCTTCATCCGTCCATCGGTCTTGGCATGATCGGTGCATTGGTGGGAGTTTTGATGCTGTTATGCGGAAGTACGCTGCTTTCCTTTGGACAGCTCTCATGGTTCTGGTAATCTCTCAGGATAAACAAAAAAATGATTTGTGTAATGTCCCTGGTCTGAGCGACCGGGGATTTTTTGATTCTTACCTGATTTTGGCAAAACATGACTGGTACACACTGCCCGGAATACCAGCGCGCGAGACTATAGTGAGACTTGCGTGAGATACGATTGATACGAGGATGATACGGTTTCCCCTGAAAATCCTGCTAAACTTCTTTGTGTCACAGAAAATAATTTCTGAAAGAAGGACTGAATATCTTTTTGCCGGATCTATCTTTATGGACGCTTACAACAACGCTTCATTCTATAATTACAACACGATTATATACGGTCACAACATGCGTGACGGCAGCATGTTTGCAAGGCTGAAGGAATTTTCAAACGAGGCAACACTCAGGCAATGCCCTTACTTCTGGATCCTGACGCCGGATGCGGACTACCTGTATAAGATTTGCAGCATTCATCAGGCTTCTTTCGGATCGGACACATTCACAGTCCGGTTTGCGGATTATCTGAAAGCAGAAGACGTGAAGTTCACTGTGAAGGATACCGGTGAGATCCAGAAGGTTGTCATGAAGGATAAGCCGAAGAAGCAGCCGGAGACCACACCGACAACCGAGAAGCCCACAACACCGGACAATCCGACAAACCCGACAAGTCCGTCTACACCGACTACCAGCAAAGAGACGCCAAAGGAGACACCGACCACACCGAAGACCGGTGATGACCGGAACCCGCTGATCTGGCTCCTGCTCCTGGGCATCGGCGGATGCATGGCAGGTGCAGCCTGGTATCTGCGGAAGAAAGATGAGAAGGATCAGAATCAGGATTGATGACTGATCTGAGGTGCAGAAAAGCACAGAAAAAGTACAGTCCCCGGTTCATTCCGGCCGGGGGACTTCTTTCGATGCAGATGCCTGAAATCCTTGAAAAATCGGGAAGTTAGAGGTATAGTAGTATTGGTTAGCGGAATCTAACAACAAAGTGTACTTTTCACGGAGCAGGATTCGATTGATTTCGGGCCTGCTCTGTTTTATTCAGCATAAAGACAATTGCATAGGAGAGATTATGAAGCGAACAGTGAAGTTGTCACTCGGAATGAGTTTTATTATGCTGGCACTGGTCATGCTTGCGCCTCATCTGGCATCGCCGAAGCTGGTACTGCGCTTCCTTCCGGAAGACATATATGAGGCAGGTAAGGATCATCCTGTGCCGTCTCTCCCAAAGCGGCTGTTATGCCATCTGCTGTTATTGATGGCGGCTGCTTACATGGTATGGGCTTACAGGGATGTCGCGAATGGAATCAAACGGGAAAAACTGTCATTCAAAGACGCCTATAAACGGCTATTTGCATTTCTGATGGTTGAAAAAACGTTTGATATTGTCTGCCTGGATCAGATCCTGTGTATGAGCACGGACTATTACCGGCACTGCTATCCGGAAACCCGGGGATGCAGCGGATGGAAGAATCGTGCATGGAACAATAAGAACCAGGCAGTGAGACTGGTACTGTATCCGATTTTGTGTGCCATCCAGGCATATCTGTTTACAAAAAGGGGAAGCTGGAAATGAATGTCATCGTATCTCTCATGGCAGCAGGCGCCAAAAAGAATTTTTCAAAAGAAGAATTCAAACGGATCCGAAAAGAAGCCGATGCCCGTTATCGGAGACTGGTTTCAGAAAACAAGGATGAACCGAAAGCATTGAAACAGCATACAGGAATGAATATCTTCCCTGCAATTGCTGTATATAAGACCCTTGTCCGGCACGGAATGGAAAAGGAAGCGGCAGCAGATGTGGTCAGGCAGTTCTTTGTCAAAATCTGCGGGATTATGTTCAAGCCGGTTTCCTGGTACCAACATATCGGCGGCAATTATCACAGATATCCTGCGGGTATGGTGAAAAACTCTCTTAGAGACTTCAGTCCGGATGCAGGATTTGAATACAGGATGCCGGAGAAGGTGAATCCTGCAGTCGCCAGGTTCGATATTGTTTCCTGTCCTTACTATGCCATGTGCAGGAAGTACCACTGCATAGAACTGAATCCTGCCTTCTGTGACAGCGATGATGCAAAGTATGGTAATCTGCATAAAAATCTGAAATGGGCACGTACGGGAACAATCGGAAAAGGAGCATCCTGCTGTGATTTCCGAATCATTGATATCAGCAGGTGTCCGGATTATAAAGATTAAGCCATATGCTGCGGGGTGAGGATATGAACACAATTGGTATAGATCACAATTTGGATTTGGCGAGGATAATCAGATGGTTGGAAAACTCATCATCGAAATACTGATCCTGTGGATTCTATATGCGTTATATATGGCAATCCTTGTGCATAAGCGCGGACCTCTCGGCGGTATCTTTTTCTATCCAAAAGTGATGCAGGAGAGAGTGATCGAAATAGGACTGATGACGGAGAAGGAATTAAAAAGACGAAGAACCTTTGCCTATATCCTGCTTCTGGCGCTGATGATTCTTGTGCCGGGGTTTATGATCCTGCGCATCAATGGTGCCCAGACTTATTTCAGCTGCTGCTGGCAGTTCTATGTTCTGTTCCTTGGCGCGGAATTTTTTGACTGGCTTGTGATTGACACGATCTGGGTGGCCTTGTCTGACTGGTGGATCATCCCCGGGACGGAAGATCTGAACGATACATGGCACAGTGTCCATGTAAAAAAGTGGAAGATGCTGCAGTTGATTCCGTTTTCCATACCGGTTTCTGCGATTATCGGTGGGTTGTATTGGGGAATCAGGGTTCTGAGTTGAGGCGGTAAATAAGGTGGGACTATGTAAGGATTTTTTAAGGCATTACAGTAATAAGGAGGACACTATGGATTTACAATTTGGAGATATTCAGGAGACCGCGCTCATTACCTTGGCGATCAGGGCCAGCGAAACCTCGCGTCCCAATGCAAGG
>JAFWOB010000004.1 GCA_017510065.1 Parasporobacterium sp. | reverse complement strand
GGCAATAGAAAGAGGCTCTTAAGAGCCGGCCCGGGAATGAAGCGCGGAAGGCGGACCTTTCAGAGCCCCTTTAGGGGCAAGCCGGGAACAGCGGCTTATAGCCGCAGAGCAAACCACCGGCTAAGCCGGTGGTTTTGATTTTACAGTCCGTCTGTGATATTCGGATCGATCTTGAATCCGTCAAAATCATCGAGAGGATGGAATTCTTCCTCCGGCGGGGTTTTCTGCGATGCAGGATCTGACCCTTCAGGATCAGAGGAAGCAGAACTCTCTTCAGAGCTGGTTCCCGAGATCACTGCTTCAATATCGGCAAAGTCGATCATCTCCACCTTCGGACGGGCATCCTTGTCGATATATTCTTCCAGGTTCAGTTTTTCATCCCGGACCATAGGTCTGTCGATCTCCGGATCCACAAAATCCTCCAGGACAATGTGCTTCGGCATAGAAGCGGTCTTTTCAGGAACGTCCGGGATTGCAGCCAGACAGTTTTCCACCTGCTCAAGGAGATCCTGCCAGATCTTCTCCCGGCAGAAATCCTGGAACAGTTCATGGCGCTGGCCGGGATAGATGATATATCCTACATCCGTATATCCGTTATCGGAAAAGAGGTGGACTGTTTTCAGAACACCGTTTTTGCCTGCAGCACAGGAATCGTCTTCTCCCCAGAACAAACGGATGGGAAGTTCCGTGTGCTTTTTGATCCAGCTTCCTTTCGTATAGGTACGGTTCATGAGATCCAGGATGGTTTTGAACCCGTTAAGAGTATAGATATAGCCACATTTTGGATTGATCTCATATTTCAGGATGCTGTCCCGGTCGGAAGACAGCCAGGCAAATTCAGAGCCCTCCCTTGCAAAGGGTTTGTAGTAGGAGCCCATGATCAGATAATTAAGCAGAGAAGAACGATGATATTCTCCGCGCATGGCCATCAAAACCATGGTCAGCAGATCGGCGGCAGGACGCAGAGGCTTGTCCGCCGGCATACCACAGAGAAACAGTCCGTCAATATAGTTGTCGTATTTTTTGATGTAAACCGTAGCAAGCAGCGCTCCGATCCCATGTCCAAACAGATAGCAGGGAATATGGGGGAAATGTTCCTTGATATACTGCATGATATCGTGAACATCACCAACCAGCCTGGAAACAGCATTATCACCGAAAAAACCAAGCTCGGTCTCACGGGCGTTGTTGATCCCGTGGCCTCTCAGGTCACTGGTCACAACTGCAAAACCGTGGTCTGTAAGAAAATGTGCAAACTCACGGTATCTTCCCTGGTATTCTGCCATTCCGTGAAGGATATGAAAGACTGCCCGGACTTTGCCGTCAGGCATATATATGATCGCATTTTTTGATAATTCAGACATAATCTAATCCCAATCAGTATGAAGTAGTAAGTCAGTTCAGGTTGTCCAGGATCTCCTGAGGGATCATCAGATTGCCTCTGCCGGTACCGATATCGATACCCGGTTTTAACATCCCGTGGAAATCCGATCCTCCGGTAATGAACATATGAAGTTCTTTTGCCATGGAGCGAAACTTCTGTTCATCTTTCGCGGTGTTGGAGGGATAGATTGCTTCAATGCCCCGGATTCCCATCGCCTTTAGCAGCGTAAAAAGCTGAAGGTACCCCTGATCAGACAGCCTGTACTGAACCGGATGGGCAAGTACTGCTATGCCTCCTGCCTGCTGAATGATCCTGACAGCATCCTGCGTACTGATCCTGCGCATAGGGATAAAGCAGGGCCGGTTCTTGGCAAGAAACCGGTCAAAGGCTTCGCGGATCGATCCAACATAGCCGCCGGCGACCAGATAAGCTGCAATATGATCCCTTGTGATCATTCTGCATCCGGCAGCGGCACGGACAGCTTCGTAGTCGATATCCACATTATAGGAGCGGAGCTGGGAACAGATCCGGATGTTCCTTTCCTCGCGGAATTGGGTAATCGAATGCAGGATATCCTGGAAACGAAGATCTGTATAATCTACATGATAGCCCAGGATATGTAGTTCTTTTCCGGACAGTTCAGAAGAAATCTCCACGCCGGGGATGATCTTAACCGGAAAGGAACGTGAAGCCAGCAGGGCACCGGGAATCCCGGCAACACTGTCATGGTCGGTCAGTGAAAAAGCGTACAGCCCTTTCTCACAAGCCATCCGGACAAGATCAGAGGGTGAGAAGGATCCGTCAGACATATTGGAATGCACATGAAGGTCGATAAATCCCATGGTCAATCCTCATCCTCAGATACATTCACCGTATAAACGGAACGTTTTCTTGCTGAAATATCTGCAGCAAGATATTCATCATAGGTCGTGATCTTATCAATGAGTTTTCCGTCCACAATCTCCATGATACGGTTGGCAGTCGTCTGCACAAACTGATGGTCACGGCAGGCAAACAGGACCACACCGGGATATTTGATCAGTCCGTTGTTCAGGGCTGTGATGGATTCCATATCCAGATGGTTTGTAGGCTCGTCGAAGATCAGCACATTAGCTCCGGAGATCATCATCTTGGAAAGAAGGCACCGGACTTTTTCGCCGCCGGATAATACACGGAGTTTTTTCACGCCGTCGTCTCCTGCAAAAAGCATGCGGCCGAGGAATCCCCTGACATAGGTGGCATCTTTGATGGCAGAATAGCCGGTCAGCCAGTCGGCAATCGTCAGATCTGAATCAAATTCTTTGGAATAGTCCCTTGGAAAATATGCCCTGGAGGTGGTGACGCCCCATTTGAATGTACCGGAATCCGGCTTCATTTCATCCATCAGGATCTGGAACAAAGTGGTCTTGGCCAGTTCGTTGGAACCGACAAAGGCGACTTTGTCGTCATGACCAAGGGTGAAGGTAATGTTATCCAGCACTTTTACACCATCAATGGTCTTGGTAAGGCCTTCCACCTGCAGGACTTCATTGCCGATGGTGCGGTCCGGACGGAAATCGATAAACGGGTATTTACGGCTGGAGGGACGGATCTCATCCAGTTCG
This sequence comes from Parasporobacterium sp., assembly GCA_017510065.1. Taxonomy (GTDB): domain Bacteria; phylum Bacillota; class Clostridia; order Lachnospirales; family Lachnospiraceae; genus RGIG5612. The sequence goes on along the minus strand of JAFWOB010000004.1, from coordinate 7,933 downwards.
ATCTTTTCCAGAGCACGTTTCCTGGAAGTCGCCTGCTTGGCTTTAGAGGCATTGGCAGAGAACTTCTGGATGAATTCCTGGAGCTCCTTGATCTTTTCCTCTTTCTTTTTGTTGGCTTCCTTCATCTGTTTGATGATCAGGGCAGATGACTCAACCCAGAAATCATAGTTTCCGGCATACAGCTGGATCTTGGCATAGTCGATATCCGCAATCTGTGTACAGACTTTATTCAGGAAGTACCTGTCGTGGGATACGACAATAACCGTGTTGTCGAAGTTGATCAGGAATTCTTCCAGCCATGCAATGGCATCCAGGTCCAGGTGGTTGGTGGGCTCATCGAGAAGAAGGATATCCGGATTGCCGAACAGAGCTCTTGCAAGAAGAACTTTAACTTTGAGGGGACCCGGAAGATCTTTCATAAGAGTGTAATGAAAATCTGTTTCCACCCCAAGACCGTTCAGCAAAGTAGCAGCGTTGCTCTCCGCTTCCCAGCCGTCCATTTCCGCAAATTCAGATTCCAGTTCGCTGGCACGGATCCCATCTTCCTCGGTAAAATCTTCCTTGGCGTAGATCGCTTCTTTTTCTTTCATGATCTCATAAAGACGGGCATTTCCCTGGATCACGGTGTCCATAGCCGTAAGATCATCGTATTTGAAATGATCCTGTTCCAGGAAAGACAGACGCTGTCCTTTGGTGATCGTCACATCGCCTTTGGAGGGCTCGAGCTGTCCGGTCAGGATCTTGAGAAATGTGGATTTTCCAGCTCCATTGGCGCCTATAAGGCCATAGCATTCCCCTTCAACAAATTTGATATTCACATCCTCAAACAGGGCTTTTTTGCCAAATCTGAGGGTAACATTATTGACACTGATCATATATGATTTCTCCTTTTGAACGGATTGACAGATAATAGTAAATGTAACTGAATAATACTAACATTTTACAAAATGTTAGTCAAAAAAATAGAGTTAGAAAATTCCTGGAATTTCAACTGTTTTTTAAGCATTCTGACGAATCCCGGCAGAACGGAGAGACTGTTTAATTAATCTACAAAAAGGATTTGACTATCTTTTAAGATAAACTATAATTATTAATATGAATAATAAGATTTCAAAAGCAGTGATTTCCAGATTGCCAAGGTATTACAGATACCTGAAAGAATTAATCGACCAGGGGGTAGAAAGGATCTCCTCTGAAGAACTTAGTCGTCTCATGAAGGCTACTGCATCTCAGATCAGGCAGGATCTGAACCACTTTGGCGGGTTTGGGCAGCAGGGATATGGCTACAATGTAAAGAGTCTGTATAAAGAGATCGGAAAGATACTCGGTGTGGAGGAAGATCATCATATCATCGTTCTCGGCGCCGGAAATCTGGGACGTGCTCTTGTAAAATACAATGGTTTTTCTGAACATGGGTTTATTTTCTGCAGTCTGTTTGACGTGGATGAGACTTTATGCGGAAAAAGCGTCAACGGAGTGCGTATCCGAACAATCTCAGAAGCAGAAGAGTATGTAAAGACTCATAACATTGATATTGCTGCACTGACGATCCCGGTGGAAAAAGCAAGAGAAATGTCTGTTCTTCTATATCAGGCAGGGATCCGGTATTTCTGGAACTTTACCAATATCGATCTTCAGCTTCCGGAGGACGCGATCGTCAAGGATGTGCATCTTCTGGATTCTCTTCTGGAACTGTCATACCGGATTTGCAACGAAAAATAATCACAGGGGTTTATGAATATGCCTGAAAAATATCAGTATTACAGATTATGGGCGGATGTGGATCTGAATGCCATCCGCTCTAATATTTTGAAAGTGCAGAAAAATCTTTCGGAACGTGTTAAGACCTGTGCCGTTGTCAAGGCGGACGGATACGGACACGGGGCTGTACAGGTTGCGGAAGCGGTGGCGGATCTGGTGGATTTTTATGCCGTAGCGACCATTGAGGAAGGACTCGAGCTCAGGGAACATCAGATATGGAAACCCGTGCTTGTCCTGGGATATGTTCATCCTTCCATGTATGAGTCGGCTATCATGAATGGAATCCGCCTGACGGTATATGATCTTGCGATCGCAAAAGGTCTGTCGGATGCGCACAAACGGCTTATTTCACAGGCAGGAAGCGAGCAGGTGAAAGATGCGCCGATTCATATCAAAGTGGATACCGGCATGAGCAGGATCGGGTTTTTCCCTTCCCGGGAATCGGTACAGATCCTGAAGGAAATTGCCTCGCTTCCGGGAATCAGGATGGAAGGGATCTTTACCCATTTTGCCAACGCCGACGACAAAACAGCTGACCGGGCCTTAGGACAGCTGAATGTATTCAGACAGTTTTTATCGGACCTTGAGGCGGAAGGGCTTCACTTTCCGGTCAGACACTGCGCGAACAGCGCTGCCGCAACCTGTCTGAAGGAGGCGCAGATGGACATGGTCAGGCTTGGAATCTCCATGTACGGTCTTTATCCTTCCTGTTATGTCAGACAGATTCCGTTGGAACCTGCGATGTCTCTTAGAAGCCATGTGATCATGGTGAAAAAGATCCCGGCAGGGACTCCTGTCGGATATGGAAGCACCTGGACGGCTCCGGAAGAAAGCGTGATCGCGACCATACCGACCGGTTATGCGGATGGCTATAACAGGGGATTGTCCAATAAAGGCTATGTTCTGATAGGCGGAGCCAAATACCCTGTCGTCGGAAGAGTCTGCATGGATCAGATGATGGTAGACGTTACGAAACCTCTGGAAGGCCGGGGCTCAGAAGTCCATGAAGGCGATGAGGTTATCCTGGTAGGAAGATCCGGGAATCTGTGCATCACAACAGAGGAGATCTCCGAACTTGCAGGCTCCTTTAATTATGAGTTTGTCTGCGGTATTTCGAAGCGGGTACCGCGTATCTATCACTGATCTTTTTCATTGCGTAATAGTAACGGATTTGGTAAAATGAATCAGGGTCTGCATTTATGCAGACTACTACTGCTGAAAAAAGGAGATACATATTTTATATGGAAGATGGCAGTCGATCGGGTATTTTTTCAAGACTGTTCCGATCTAAGAAGGGCACCCAGGTAGAAGAAGAAATAGTATCCATGCTGGAAGAAAGCCAGGATCAGGGACTGATCAAGGAAAGCGAAGCCGAGATGATCAGCAATATATTTGACCTGGATGAGACTTCTGCATCGGAGATCATGACCCACAGAAAGAATATCCGTGCCGTGGAAAGCACCTGGACGCTGCAGGAAACGATGGATTTCATTACCAAAGAGCAGTATTCCAGATTCCCGGTATGTCATGAAAACATCGATAATATTATCGGTATCCTGCATATCAAAGATGCGATCACCTATTATATGGATCCTGCCAACCGGGATAAACAGATCCTTGAGATCGACGGGATCATGCAGAAGGCTTATTTTATTCCCGAAACATCCAAGATAGATTCTGTTTTCAAGAATATGCAGTCCAGCAAGACGCATATGGAGATCGTGGTGGATGAATACGGACAGACGTCCGGACTGATCGCCATGGAAGATATCCTGGAAGAGATCGTGGGCAATATCTTTGATGAGCACGATAAAGTGGAATACAATATTTTCAAGGTTTCAGATACGGTATACAATGTCAGGGGCCTTACGCCTCTTTCCGAGATCGAAGAGGAACTGGGAATCGTTTATGACGATGAAGAAAATGATACCCTAAACGGGTTTCTTGTTTCAAAACTGGACCGGATCCCGGAAAATGACGAAGGCACAGAAGTGCTCGATGACAATGTAAAATACAAGATCCTGTCTGTGAAGGATAAGACCATCGATCTGGTAAGGATCGAGCTTCCCGGGCGGACAGAACAAAATGATTGAAAGAGGTATCTATGTCAGGACATTCAAAATTTGCCAACATTAAGCACAAAAAGGAAAAGAACGATGCGGCAAAGGGTAAGATGTTTACCATCATCGGTAAGGAAATCGCCATTGCCGTCAAGGAAGGAGGACCGGACCCCTCCAATAATTCCAAACTCCGTGACGTGATCGCAAAGGCCAAAGCGAACAATATGCCCAATGACACTATTGAAAGAGGCATTAAGAAAGCAGCCGGCGCAGAAGGCTCCGTCAACTATGAGCAGATCACCTATGAAGGATATGGCCCCAGCGGTATCGCCATTATCGTGGAAACGCTGACGGATAACAAGAACCGTACCGCAGCCAATGTAAAGCACGCTTTTTCCAAAGGCGGCGGCAATGTGGGAACACCGGGCTGTGTTTCCTATATGTTCGACAAGAAAGGTGAGATCGTCATTGATAAGGAAGAAGTGGAAATGGATGCGGATTCCCTCATGATGATTGCTCTTGACGCAGGCGCGGAAGACTTTGAGGATGAGGAGGATGCATACACGATCTACACCTCTCCGGATGATTTCAGTATGGTTAGGGAAGCACTTGAAAAGGAAAATATTCCGATGGCTTCCGCTAATATTTCCATGATACCGCAGAACTATATCGCTCTGACAGATGAGGATTCCGTCAAGGAACTGAACCGGATCCTGGATATGCTGGACGATGACGATGATGTTCAGGAAGTTTTCCATAACTGGGACGAGTAATCAAAGGTCTGAAAACCTTCAGCGGGTCCGATGTCTTCTGGGATCGGACCCGTATGTTATTTTCCGGAAAGCATGAGCGAACCGAATGCAGATTATTAAGCGGATCACTCCGGGCTCCATAGCCGAAGAACTGAATATCGAACCCGGGTCAAAGCTCCTTCGGATCAACGGGGAAGAAGTGGAGGATATCTTTGATTACCGGTTTCTGATCGATGAGGAATACATCGAACTGGAGATCGAAAACCCTGACGGTGAAGTGGATCTGTATCCCATTGAAAAGGACGAGGATGAAGAGATGGGGCTGGAATTTGCCAGTTCCCTGATGGATGAATACAGAAGCTGCTCCAATAAGTGTCTGTTCTGTTTTATTGACCAGATGCCGAAAGGGATGAGAAAGACCCTGTATTTTAAAGATGACGATTCCCGGCTGTCATTTCTGCAGGGAAACTATATCACCCTGACCAATATGAAGGAACATGATATTGACCGTATCATCCGCTATCATATGTCCCCAATCAATATCTCCGTGCATACCACCGATCCGGAACTGAGGTGCCGGATGCTGAGAAACCGGTTTGCGGGAGAAGTCCTTGCGTATATGGACAGACTGTATGAAGCCGGGATACGGATGAACGGGCAGATCGTTCTGTGCAAAGGGATCAATGACGGGGCGGAGCTGGAAAAGACGATCCGGGATCTTGGGAAATATGCTCCCGTGATGGAAAGTGTTTCTGTTGTTCCCGTAGGCCTGACTAAATACCGGGATGGTCTGTATCCTCTGGAGCCTATTGAAAAAGAAGACGCTGAAGCGGTGATCCGTACGGTGGAGACCTATCAACAGCAGTTTTATGAACGGCTGGGCTTGCACTTTATCCATGCCAGTGATGAATTTTACCTTCTGGCCGAGAGGGAAGTGCCGGAAGAAGGACGCTATGACGGCTATCTGCAGCTGGAAAACGGCGTGGGAATGCTAAGGCTCCTGAAAGAAGAATTTCACAATGCTTTACTGGAGCGGACAGCGGAGGCAAAAGAAAACAGTCAGACACATCCCGCTGCAGACGTTAAGAGCCGGAAAGTCAGTATTGCGACCGGGAAGCTGGCTTATGATACGATCCGGGAACTGATCGCACAGGCGAAGATAATCTGGGATGAAGAGGATCTTCCCGGGAGATGGCCGGAAGTTACGTGCTATGCGATTGCCAACCGGTTTTTCGGAGAAAGGATCACCGTTTCCGGGCTGGTATGCGGCTGTGATATCGTCAGCCAATTGAAAGGAAAGGATCTTGGAGAGGAACTGCTCCTTCCGATCAATATGATGCGGGCGGGAGAGCAGTATTTTCTGGATGATGTAACCATTTCCCAGCTGCAGAAGGAGCTGGGGATCAAAGTAACGATAGTTCCTTCTGACGGAGAGTCCCTTCTGCGGGCGATCCTGGGAGAAGAACTGATAACAGGAGGAAGACAGCTATATGAGCAAGCCGATCGTGGCGATAGTCGGACGTCCTAATGTAGGAAAGTCCACATTATTCAATCATCTGGCGGGTGCCAATATTTCCATAATCAAAGATACGCCCGGTGTGACCCGTGACCGGATCTATGCGGCTGCCAGTTGGCTGGATCGGGAGTTTACCCTGATCGACACCGGTGGGATCGAACCGGATTCCGGGGATGTGATCCTGTCACAGATGAGGGAACAGGCGCAGACAGCCATTGATACGGCGGACGTGATCATTTTCATGACCGATGTCCGGCAGGGCGTGGTGGATGCCGATGACAAAGTGGCTGATATGCTGCGGCGCAGCCGTAAACCGGTAGTGCTGTGTGTCAACAAAGTAGATAACTTTACCAAACAGCAGGCGGACGTTTACGAATTCTACAGTCTGGGACTGGGAGATCCTGTCCCGATCTCCGCAGTGAGCAAACAGGGGCTGGGAGATCTGCTGGACGAAGTGATTCAGCATTTTGATCCGGATCAGACAGAAGAAGAGGAAGATTTAAGGCCGAAGGTGGCTGTGATCGGTAAGCCCAACGCCGGCAAGTCCTCGATCGTAAATGCGCTGGCAGGCGAGAAAAGGATGATCGTATCTGACATTCCGGGAACGACCAGAGATGCCATTGACACTGTGATCACCCATGGGGATAAAGAATACATCTTCATCGATACCGCCGGCCTCAGACGTAAGGCGAAGATCAAAGAAGAACTGGAACGCTACAGCATTATTCGTGCGGTGTCTGCGGTAGAGAGAGCAGATGTGGTGCTGATGGTCATTGACGCGGTGGAAGGAGTCACCGAACAGGACGCCAAGATCGCCGGGATCGCCCATGAACGGGGAAAAGGGATCATCATAGTGGCAAACAAATGGGACGCTGTGGAGAAGGATGATAAAACCATCTACCGTCAGACAGAAAAGATCCGTCAGACCCTCTCCTTCATGCCTTATGCGAGACTGCTGTTTGTATCAGCAAAGACCGGTCAGAGACTGGACAAACTGTTTGACCTGATCGATGTCATTGTGGAAAACCAGACCCGCAGGATACAGACAGGCGTGCTGAATGAGATCATTACAGAAGCCCTGGCGCTTACTCCGCCGCCGTCTGACAAAGGCAAACGTTTGAAACTGTTTTATGCGACACAGACAGGCGTAAAGCCGCCTGCATTTGTATTTTTTGTAAACGATAAAGAACTGATGCATTTTTCCTATCTCCGGTATCTGGAAAACAAGATCCGGGAAGCTTTCGGCTTTGAAGGAACTGCACTCAAATTTTATATAAGAGAACGGGGTGAAAAATGACAGAGAGACTGATTTGCCTGGCATGTCTGGTAATTGGTTACGGTTTCGGACTGATTCAGGTAGCGCATATTTATTCCAAAGCAAAGAATATCAATATCCGGGAAAAGGGAAGCGGAAATGCGGGAACGACGAACATGTTCCGTGTCATGGGAATTAAGGCCGGGATCATAACCCTGATCGGTGACTGCGCCAAATTAGTGGTGGCTGTGATCCTGACCAAACTGATCTTTCTGACCGGTCTGGGATTTCAGATCGATCCGACAGCGCTTGCCCTTTATACAGGGTTCGGGTGTGTTCTGGGACATGATTTTCCGTTCTATTTTCATTTTAAAGGCGGAAAGGCATGGCAAGTACGGCAGCCCTGGTCTGCTGCCTGGGTAACTGGCAGATGATCCTGATCGGAGTCGCTGTTTTCTTTGGTATTGTGATCGCCACAAAGTATGTGTCCTTAGGATCCATGGTCACCGTGTGTACGGAATTTGTTCTTTTTATCCTGTTTACACAGATTGGATGGTTTCCGCTTCAGAGCGCCTGGATGCCTGATTGC
>JAFWOB010000127.1 GCA_017510065.1 Parasporobacterium sp. | reverse complement strand
CCTAATTGAAAACCAATTAAATATGAAACAGCTTTCCGGGCATGTGTTCCTGCCCGGAAAACTGCCGCATTCTATTCTGTGAAGACCTTGGCTTCTTCCTCTCCCTTCAGGATCCGAAGGGCTCCCTGTGCCAGGGATTCCATTTCGTTTTCGCCTGGCAGGACGATGATGTTGGCGATATTCTTGACTCTTCTGCAGATACCGTCGATCAGATGCTCGGAATTGGCCAGCCCGCCGGTCAGGATCACAGCGTCTACCGGCTCTTCAAAGATCGCCAGGAGCGTGCCGATGCCCTTGCAGATCTGAAGCGCCATGGCGTCAAAGATCAGCTTGGCGTGCTCATCGCCGGCAACGATCCGTTTGCCGACTTCCACCAGGTCCGCGGTACCGAGATGGGCTTTCATGCCTCCGCCGCCGTTGACCTTCTTCATGACTTTTTCCTTGGTCATCCCTTCGGTAAAGCACAGATCCACCAGATACATCAGGTTGATGGATCCGGAACGTTCCGGTGAGAAAGGACCTGCGTCGCTGGCTACGGTGTCGATCATCTTGCCCTTTCTGTAAGCGGCAATGCTGATGCCGCCGCCAAGGTGGGCCACTACAAAGTTGCATTCCTCAAAGGTTTTCCCCAGCTGCGCTGCAGCCTTGCGGGACATGGCCCGGCCGTTCAGGATATGGGCAAAGCTCTGCCGTTCAAATTCAGGGAAGCCCGTTACTTTGGCCTCCGGAGGCAGCTCTCCTGCCACTACGGCATCGTAGATATAAGCAGGAATCCCAAGAGGCGCTGCAATCTCGTCAGCGATCAGGGCTCCTAAATTGGATGCGTGCATATTGCTGGGCCTGTGGATCAGGGTGTCCTTCATGGCTTCATTGACCACATACCCGCCGGTCTCGATGGGCGGGAGCATGCCGCCCCTGGCCATAACGCAGGACAGTTCTTTCAGGTCAAAGTTCTGTTCCTTCAGATAGTCCAGGATCAGTTTTGTCCGGATCGGCGTCTGGTCATACAGGGAAGTACAGTTTGCGAATTCATCTCCCGTATGTTTAAAGGTGTGATTTAAAACTGCTTCCTCATCCCTGTAAACCGCGATCTTCGTACTGGTGGATCCCGGATTGATGATCAGTATCGTGTACATACTACTTCTCCTTTATTTCGTTTTGATCTCCCCCCAATTGGAGATTTATTTTACATCTCTTTCATTCTGCTGCGCCACCAGGAACTCGCCGCCATAGATCCGGCGCAGAAGCGGTTTTTCGATCTTGCCGGTGGGATTTCTCGGGACGTCTGCCAGAATGATCTTCCTGGGCCTCTTGTAACGGGGCAGGTCATGGCAGAATTCCTGGATCTCTTCTTCTGTCAGCGTCATGCCTTCCTTGACTTCCACGATCGCTGCGGCGATCTCACCCAGACGTTTGTCCGGAAGACCGATCACGGCTACGTCCTTTACAGCGTTGTTGGTACGGATGAAATCCTCGATCTGAACCGGGTAAATGTTTTCACCGCCGCTGATGACCACATCTTTCTTTCTGTCTACCAGATAGATGAAGCCGTCCTCGTCATATTCCGCCATATCGCCGGTGTAAAGCCATCCTTCATCATCCAGGACTTCTTCCGTGGCTTTCGGGTCATTGTAGTAGCACAGCATAACGCCGTCGCCCCTGACAGCCAGTTCCCCGACACCTTCCGTAATGATATTGCGGTCTGCGTCCACGATCTTGGTTTCCCATCCGTAGCCCGGGATACCGATGGCGCCTACCTTATGGATGTTCTCCACGCCCAGGTGTACGCAGCCCGGTCCGATGGACTCGCTCAGGCCGTAGTTGGTATCATAATCATGGTTCGGGAAGACCTTCTTCCAGCGCTTGATCAGTGTCGGCGGTACCGGCTGCGCGCCGATATGCATCAGTCTCCACTGATCCAGATGGTATTCGTTCAGATCGATCCTTCCGCTGTCAATGGCATCCAGGATATCCTGGGCCCAGGGCACCAGAAGCCATACGATAGTGCAATGCTCCTCGCTGGCGGTACGGATGATCCATTCAGAGCTGGCGCCTCTCAGGATGACAGCCCTGCTGCCGGTAATGAGGGATCCGAACCAGTGCATTTTCGCACCGGTATGATACAGCGGCGGAATGCACAGGAATACGTCATCCCTGGTCTGGCCATGGTGCTTCTGTTCCACGATGGCCGCATGCATCAGGCTCCTGTGGGCGTGCAGGATCGCTTTCGGGAATCCTGTGGTGCCGGAAGAGAAATAAATGGCGCCCAGGTCATCGTCCGTCAGCAGAATGCTGGGGGCCTGTGAAGAACAGTAGCGGATCAGTTTATCATAGCTGTCCGCAAAATACGGGCAGTCTTCTCCAACATAAAAGCAATTTTTTACCTTCGGTACCGATGGAAGTACTTCTTCCACACGGCCGATGAATTCGGGACCGAAAACAAGAGCGTCCACATCCGCCAGCTTCAGGCAGTGCTTGATCTCCTTGGCATCGTAGCGGTAGTTCAGGGGAACCGCAAGGGCACCGGTCTTTAATGTACCGAAATAGATCGGCAGCCATTCCAGGCAGTTCATCAGAAGGATCGCGACTTTATCCCCTTTCTTGATCCCGCGGGTCAGAAGGAGATTGGCGAAGCGGTTGGCCCGTACATCAAATTCTCCCCAGGTCATCTGCTTGCGGAAAGCACCGCTGCGGTCGGATTCGATCAGGGAAAACTCCCTCCAGGTCACCCGCGGAATGTTCCCGACTTCCGGGTTGATCTCCACCAACGCGACCTCATCCTTAAAATACGTTGCGTTTCTTGATAACAGTTCTGTAATAGGCATTGTTTATGGTTTCCTTTCACATCGTGCATCCTGCGTCAAATGCCTTCAGGTTCAACTCGACAAATTTCGCTGGCACGGTTTCTTGTATGATTTTTTTCCAGTCTATTTCCATAAGTCCCAGCTGCTTTACCAATGCTCCCAGCAGAACGATATTCTGGGCTTTTACATTTCCAAGTGTTTCCGCAGTCTGAGCTGCATTGATGACAACAACACGTGGGACTTCCTTTTGCAGTTTTTCTACGGCGTCAGATGGATAGGCGGCTGCTCCCGTCAGCACCGGCATGGGAAAAATCTCACGGGTATCCGTTACAATGGTTCCGCCCTCTTTCAGATACGGAAGGGCCCGTACGGCTTCCACCTTTTCAAAGGAAACGATGAGATCCGCTTCCCCTTCCCCGATGATCGGCGAGTAGACTTTTTCCCCATACTTGATCTGAGTGACCACGGTACCGCCTCTCTGGCTCATTCCGTGGATCTCGCTCATCTTCACATCATAGCCTTCCTCGATCAGGCCCTTCGCCAAAATAGAAGAAGTGGTTATGGTGCCCTGTCCGCCGACTCCTACCAGGATAATGCTTTTTGTCATGTCATTCACCTGCCTTCCCGATGGCACCGAACTTGCACTGCTGGATGCACAGACCGCAGCGGTTGCAGTTTGCGGTGTCCGCCACATAGGCTTTCTTTTTCTCCCCGTCAAAGGCCAGGGACGGACATGCTACCTTCATGCACTGCCGGCACCCGACGCATTTGTCCGGATCGATCACCACATGTTTGCCGGCGTTGGCTTTCTGGACTTCCTTGATAAGGGCACAGGGCCGTTT
>JAFWOB010000126.1 GCA_017510065.1 Parasporobacterium sp. | reverse complement strand
GGATCACATTCGTAGGCCGTGACCAGATTTCCTTTTTCTGTTTTCTCCGGGTTCTGGGCATAGTCTGTCCGGGCAGCTAGGCATTGCGCCAGCGTTTTCCCTTTGTTGATATGCATCGCAATCAGCCTGGTTGCTGCCATGGTTTCGCCGCCTTTCACATAAAAATACCGGCGGCCCTGCAGAGGAATAGTCCACAGAACCGCCGATCATCTTATTATCTATTCTTTCTCTTTATCAGGAATGAAGGAACGCCGTCAGATGCTGATTCCAGCTTTCCAGTGTAACGATCACGAAGCTTGCTCCGAACAGAACAAGAAAACACGCAGCTTCCATCAGACCAAGGAGTACGGTCTGATTCCAGAGATGCTTCACGACAGTGTATACCCCACATCCGAAAAGGAACAGCATGATCGGCCCGATTACATAACAGGAAAGCTTCGCCATGACATCCAGTATAAAATGCAGAATCCCTATCAATAACATCAGGGGAAGTACCATGATTTTCAAAAATTTCCGTACAACTTTCATCGTCGTTTCCTCCTTCCGGTTCCATTGTAGATATATCTTCAGGAACCGGCAATGATGTCGCCACTATCTCCGGTGACAGCAGAGGCCGATCCCTATGTAAAGAGGCAGCCGGACACTGCCTCAAACTTGCTGTTTTCCGGTACAGATCCCCCACATTTGCCGGGTCACTGTATGGTGGACAGCCGCGCGAGAAGGTTCTTCCCGATCTGCCAGAATGTCTCGAATCGTTCCTGCAGATCCCGGATATCTTCTTCGTAGATGCTGCCGGTCTGGTGGGCCTTTTTCGTGTACTGATTCAGATTATTGCTGCACTGACGGAGAAGGTGAACCAGCTCCTTCACATCTGTCAGATCAAGGTTTACGCAGTACCCATCCAATGCCATTTTTCGGATGAAAGCGCTCATATTCTGGATGCCGAGTTCATCCATCTTCAGCCGGATCCTTTCTTTGTCTGCTGGGGAGACCCGGAGAATAATGGTCTCGTCCCGTTTTTCTTTTTCTGTCATAGCGCCACCTCCACAGGGCGGATAGGAGAGGAGCGGTATTCTGCAGCCTGTTCTGCTTTTTCCTTCAGCTGTGCCAGGACAGAAGGTTTTTCCTCTTTCCCATAAGCTGCCCTCGTTTCCGCCACTGCTGCCACATCGGATACCTCGTCAACATCTGCTGCCGCCACCGGTATATCCCGTTCATCCATATTCAAAGCCGCATCCAGCTCTGCCAGCCTTGCGGATTTCTCCCGGAGTTCCGCTTCCTGCGGGAAGGGTTTTCCGACTTCCTCCTTGGCCGCCGCCTGCTGCTTATAAAGATTGTCCAGGGTATTCTGCACCTTCTGCAGCCTGTCCGGCATAGCTGCAAGGCAGTTGTCCAGACGGGTGATATTCCCCCGCGCATCCGTGCCCAGCGTGGCCCTGTGGCTCATGCTGCCTTTCAGGATGATTTCAAAATCCTTCCGGAAGCTGTCATAGGTCAGTTCCATCGCAAAACCTCGGTAACTGCCGATCGGGACAGCGGCATCGCTGCCCTTATACTCATTGCAGACAGCAAGGATCGCTTCACCTGCCTGTTCCTTATCCGTGAACCGTCTTCCCTTCACCTCCATTCCTGCGAAATCCTCTTTGGGGAGAGGGTGCGCTGCCAGGGTTTCCAGGTCTCTCCGGAATCCGGCAATATACCCTCTGTTCCGTTCGATCTCCGCCGGGAACACTTTCAGCAGCTTGTCCTCCAGGCGGTACTGCTGGCTCCGATGGTCCGCTTTCAAAACCTTCAGCCTTGCCACTTCCACGTCCAGATCCATCTTCTCCCGGATCAGCGGATTACCTGCGCAGAGCGCCTTGATCTCCGCATAGGACAGCGCCTGCTCGTCCACATCGTCACAGGATCGGACCGGCGATTTGCTGGTCATGATCTGGCTGATAAATTTCTGCTTGTTCTCCAACGTCTGGTACAGATAAGCATCAAAGGTTCCCTCCGTCACGTACTGGAAAACCTTCACCTCCGGGTTCTGGTTTCCCTGACGGATGATACGGCCATTGCGCTGCGTCATATCCGCAGGCCGCCAGCCCACATCCAGGTGATGGACGGCAATCAACCGATCCTGCACATTCGTCCCTGCCCCCATTTTCTGGGTACTGCCCAGAAGCACACGCACCTGACCGGTGCGGACTTTGGCAAAGAGTTCTTTCTTTTTTGCTTCCGTATCCGCGTCATGGAT
>JAFWOB010000125.1 GCA_017510065.1 Parasporobacterium sp. | reverse complement strand
ATGTATTCGGCGAATGCCGTAACTACATTGTAAAGGGTGGCTCTGTACATCGGAACACCTGCCGGTTCCGACCGGCTCTGCCACACGGACAAGGTGGCTCTCACTAACGGACAAGGTGGCTCTCAGGAGCCGGAATATTCAGTATTTGCAGAAGAAACAGAGTAAACGGTACAACGTACCTGAATAGACCCAAGGGTCTGCTTTTGAGATAATCTCTCAAATACTATTGTGAGTTTTTCAAGTTCCTTTGAAAACTCCCAAAGCACTTGGAGGTATCTCATGGATCAATTAACTACCGAGATCCGCAGCCAGCAATGGCTGCAGATGGTCCGGGACCAGAAATCCAGCGGTCTTACCGTGAAAGACTGGTGCCGGGAACAACATATCAGTGAGAACTGCTTCTATTACCGACAGCATAAGCTGCGGCTTGCCGCCGGTGACATGGTCTCCCAGTTTGTGGAGATCACACAGCCGGCAGGAGCAAAGCAGTTACCACAGCACCTTGATAACTTAAACATAGATAGCGCTGCTTCCATCACCTCCGGCAAGGTGGTGATCAGTCTCAGCAACCAGGCATCGGAGGAACTGATCTCCCGGATCGTGAGGGTGCTCAATGCTCAATGATGCCAAAGGGTTCGACCACATCTATATCGCGGTCGGTTATACCGATCTGAGGCGTGGGATCGACGGCCTGGTGGCCATCATCCGGGAAAGCTTCCACCTGGATCCTTATGGGAACAGCATCTTCCTCTTCTGCGGGAGACGCTGTGACCGGATCAAGGCCATCGTCTGGGAAGGCGACGGGTATCTGCTCCTTTACAAACGTCTGGAGACCGGGAGCTTCAACTGGCCCAGGAGCAGTGATGAAGTCAAAGAGCTCACACCGCAGCAGTTCCGCTGGCTCATGGAAGGGCTCAGCCCGGAGCCGAAAAAACGGATCCCGAAGGTGTATCCGGGACAGCCCGGAGGCATCTGAAGGCAGGTGGTTATCCCCATAGATCCCTGTGAAAAACCGGTTCTTCACAAAATGACGCGGACTGTTCACAATCGTATCCGGAGCCCTTGTTTTCAGGCTTTTTCCGTGTTATCGTCATCATATGAGTACAGCAAAACTACCGATAACCAAAGAACAGCTGAAGGGTTTCAAGAAGGACATCCTCATCGACATGGTCTGGAGCCTTATGGGCGAAGTGAACAGCCTGAACGAGAAGCTGGACGTCCTCACGGAGAAGGTCAATGTCCTGACTGACGGACAGTTCGGCCGTCAGACGGAATCCCGTTCCGCCCTAGAAGACCTCCTTGGGACTTACTTCAATGAGGCGGAAGTCATCGTCTCACAGGCCACGCCGGAAGAACTTGAAGAACCAACCGGGGAAGATATCCATCCGGAGAAGGAACGGATGCCTCATCCCAAGGGATCCAGGAAGGATATGCTGGCATACCTGGAGCATGAGGATATCCCCCATGAGCTTCCGGAAGGATCAAGGGACTGCCAGTCCTGCGGGGGCACACTGGAGCCCATCGGAAGGGAAAAGACCCAGCGGTTAAGGTTCCAGCCTGCATCCTTTGTCCTGGAAGACCATTACGTCTACAGCTACAAGTGCTCGTCCTGCGGGAAGATCGTTTCTGCTGACCGTCCGCTGACCATCTTTGAGGGAAGCCTCGCAACCCCATCCCTCCTTTCGGGGATCGCAACTGCCAAGTTTGCGAACGCCACCCCGTTCGACCGGATGGAGCAGAACTTCCAGGATCTGGATGTCACGCTCCGCAAACAGACGATGGCACGCTGGATGATCCGGATCGCAAATGAGTATTTCGTAATCCTGTACGAACGGATGAAGGAGGAGCTCCTTTCCAATAAGATCATCCATGCCGATGAGACCACAGTCGTTGTTTCCAAGGACGGCCGGAAGGCTGGGGCGAAGAGCTACATGTGGGTGTATACCGATGAGAAAGGCAGGCATCCGGTGGTGATCTACGAATACCAGAAGACCAGGGCCTCCAAACACCCGAAGACGTTCCTGGAATTCTTCGAAGGCTGGCTCTGCTGCGATGGGTACGGCGGGTATCACAACCTTCCTGCACCGGTTACCGTATGCGGCTGCTGGGTCCACGCACGGAGATACTTCGCTAATGCGGCAAAAGGCTTGAAAGACCTTCCCCACCGTTCCGGCGAGCTGTCCATTGCGGAGGAGGCGATCCAACGGATCGCCGACATGTTCCACACCGATAACGGCTGGAAGGGCCTCCCCTATGAGGAGCGCCTTGAGCTCCGGAACACCGAGCTGAAGGAGATGATGGACAGCTACTTCGAATGGATCGAATCCGTAAGGGACCAGGTCCGGCCGAAGACCGAGACCGGAAAAGGGATCACATACTCGCTGAACCAGAAGGAATACCTCCTGGGCGTATTGACGAACCCTGACGTTCCGCTGGATAATTCAGAAGCCGAACGGAAGATCCGTTCCTTCGTGGTATCCAGGAAGAACTTTGTACTGGTAGACACGATCCAAGGTGCTGAGGCAAGCGCTATTATGTTTTCAATGTCCGAGACCGTCAAGGCCAACGGCCTGAAGGTGCATGAATATTTCAAGTATGTCCTGACGGAGATGCCGAAATATGTAGGAAAGAATTTCAAGGACCACACCTTTGTGGACCAATTCCTTCCATGGTCGGACAAGCTGCCGCCAGAACTACGGAAACAGGTAAAGTAAAATAAAAATTTACGCGGCTGCCCTCCGGGCAGCTAATTTTAACAGGTTACAGGTACGTTGTACCGCTTACGAAACAGACTTCGAGACAGATGTAGAAACATTTGCAGAAGCGGTGTATGAGGAAGCGGAATCATATGAAGAGCCTGCGCCTGTTTTTGACGAGGAATACTATGAACCGGAATTACCGCAGGAGGAAGAGCCCGTATACACGGAGGAACCTGCGGTTGAAGAGGAACCTTCCATAGAGGAAGATATAAACTACGAGGACGATAACGGATCGGAGCTGCCGCAGGAGGAAGAATCTGTTTACACAGAAGAGCCGGCAGTTGAAGAGACGTCCTCCGTGGAAGAAGAGCCAGAGATACAGGAACCCTCTGAAGAACCCGAAACGAATGAGGAGACTGCGCCGTCTGTACCGGAAACCACTTCAGAAGAGCAGGAAGAAGAGATATCTGGTGCAGTGGAGGAAACAGATCAAGATATTACCAATCCAGATCATTCCCAGGATACTTTAGAAGAAGAGGAAGAGATCGAACAGAATAACACAGTTGTGGAGGAAGAAACGGAACAGGAAGATCCAGAGGAAATCCTGATAAGCGAGTATTTTGAGCCGGGTCTTCAGTATGTGGATCTTTCTTATCTGTATAATGAGGATGATGATCTGTTGCTTCAGAACTATTTGGATCAGCAGATTTTCGGAATAGTGCCGCTTTTAATGGCAGCAAAAGGTGTATCCTTTCAGCTGGGAGAACATGAACAGATTGCTTATGGAATCCTGAGAAGTGCAGTAGCAGAAATCGCAGCAGGGAATCGCTCAATCACCACTGTTGAGATCCCACTTTCGGAATTCGGAATTGATACCTCGCAGCCAATCCCGGAATCGGATCTTGGACTGAGCGCTCCGACTTATACCTACGAAAACGGAGAGTTTGTCAAAAATGAAGCTGCAGCTCAGGAAGCCCAGGAAGCCCTGGAAGCCCTTTGGCATCTGGACTGGGAAACCGTTGTTAACGTTCTGTTAGCAGAATGCCCCTATGAATTGTATTGGTCTTCCAAATCAGCTCAGTTTGCACCGGCAGGATATCGAAACAGTTCAACATACAATGGGACAGAAGTCCTGACCGATTATTATCTCGATGACAGTATTGCTATCGCTTTTTTCGTGGCTGCAGATTATCAGGGATCGGATTTTATAACAGATACTTCCATAACAGGAGCCGCATCTCAGGCGGCTGCAGTAGCCGGACAGATTGTAAATAGTGCAGTAGGTCTCTCAGATTATGAGAAGCTTGTGTACTATAAAGATACCATCTGTAACAGTGTTTCCTATAATTACGAAGCTGCAGCAGCAGGAGGATATGTAAACTATAATCAAATTAATCCTTGGCAGATTATCTGGGTATTTGATAATGACGCTGGTACAAATGTTGTTTGTGAAGGATATGCCAAGGCCTTTAAATATCTTTGCGATCTGACTGCCTTTGACAGTCCCTTGATTTCCTGCATTACCGTGACAGGTTCCATGACAGGAGGTACTGGAGCCGGGGGGCATATGTGGAATATTGTCACCATGGAAAACGGAAAGAATTATCTGGTGGATGTGACAAACTGCGATGAAGGTTCCATCGGATGGCCGGATGAGCTGTTTCTGGCGGGAACGACGGATACGGTATCTGAAAATGACAGTATGTCAGGCTATATTTTCCATGCGAATAATACGGATATCACATACTGCTATGATGCGGATACATTTAGCCTTTATAATACGACATCGCTTACCCTGAGCAAATCCTCTTATGACCCAGAGGCAGCCGGTAATGATATTCCAGACCTGCAGTATCTGATCGACTCTATACCGGCGGTGTCTGACGGGACAGGAACACAGTATTATTACTATTACCAGCTGACAGATCCTGAAAAAGCAATCTACTGGCAGATCTATAATGCAACCCTGGAAGATTATGAATTTCAAATAAGCGGCTTTGATGATTATTCTGAAGAAGAGGTTCAAAATCTTGCTCAGCGTGCCATGACAGCCTGTGTTTCAGATCATCCCATGATTCATGCATACTTTGAAAGATATATACATTCCACCAAAGAGGAGAATGATAGTTACAGTTTTTCTCTCGGATTAAATCGGGTCAGCTCTCCATATCTTATCAGTAAAGCTATGTCAAAAGCAAATGACATCGTTGCCAGAGTGGGAACAGAGGAAGATCGGTATACAAGAGTACGCAGGCTGTTAACGATTTTAGCTTATGAAACAGAATATGACCCCGCTGTTGCAGGATCTTTTTCATATTCGGAAAATGTAGTAATCCTCAATGACTGTCTGTTAAGCTGCCTTGCAAATGGATTGTCTGTCTGTGCCGGGTTTACAGATGCGCTAAAGTATCTTTGTGATATGCTTTTTATCCCTTGTATTGTTGTAGGAAACGCAGGACATGCGTGGAACTTCATACAAATGGAAGACGGGAAGTGGTATTCTGTAGATCTTGCTGCCATTGCACATGCGGATAATTTCAGTACAGTGGATTTGCAGTTATCCATGATTGCCGAACTGCTTCTTTTAGGGAGCTATTCCAATTATTACGCTGGGAATAGTAATTATCACCTTTCTGATTTATATCTTGGATCTGTCGGATACTTTGAGTTTCCTGTACTAGCTGAAACACAATATGTTTATGAAGGAACTTATACAGAAACATACCAGGGACTTGAACTTAGTTTCGCAGAACCGGAACTGTTATTTCTGTATTCTGTGAATCAGGATGGAACCACATGCACAATTACTGGATGCGAAGGGGATACATCAGGAGACCTTGTTATTCCGGAAATGATAGACGGTTATATGGTTACCTGTATCGGAAACTGTGCTTTCTATGGTTGCACAGGATTTACAGGCAGCCTGGTAATTCCTGATACAGTGACAAGGATTGAAGCAAGTGCGTTCCTTAACTGTAATCAGTTAAGCGGGGAACTGACTCTTCCAGGCAATCTGGAATATCTGGGATCATGTGCATTCACATTCTGCGAAAATCTGCAGGGATCTGTATATCTCCCGGACAGTATAATAGATTTAGGACTTAATGTTTTTTATGGATGCGTTGGATTAGATGGGAATTTACGTATCCCGAATCAGGTCGATATTACATCAAGCTTTCTGGTGGAAACCGGTTTTTCATCGATTTCTATCGATGAATCTAACGAAAAGTATGTTGTTTTTGATGGCGTTTTGTATTCCAGGGACATGACGATCCTGATCTGTTGCCCTCCGGGAAAAACAGGAAGCCTGATCATCCCGGATGGTGTACTGGAAATATCGGATAATGCATGTAATCAGTGCAAAGGTCTGGAGGGGACACTTTCTCTTCCAGATTCTCTGATAACAGTTGGGGTCCGTGCATTTAATGGCTGTAGCGGATTCTCCGGTGATTTGATCCTGCCGGATTCTATAGAAGAGATTAAATACGGTGCATTCGGAATAGATGGTGGTGATGTCGGATACGGGGGGATCCTGCATCTGCCGGCAAGTGTAAAGAGTATAGAAGATTTCGCCTTCGCAAGTTGTCGGTTTACAGGAGATCTTGTGATTCCTGACAGTCTGGAATCGATAGAAGGCGATTTCATATTCCATGGAAATACATTTTCTTACATTTTCTGCAGCTGCAATAATGAATGTTTTTTAGAGTACTATGATTCTGTACAACCATATACTTTGAATGGACTGATCAGATTTCATAGTGCTGCCGGAACAGTTCAGTGGAATTGGGCAGATGATTACAGCAGTGCGAAAGCATTATTTACCTGTGCTGATTGCCTGGAAGAGCAGAGCATAGAAGCTGAAATACTCTTCGAAACGATAGAAATGCCGTCAGAAGACGAAGGAACCGCAGTATATACAGCAGTAGTGAATGGTTCACACGGTGCAAAATATCAGGATTCAAAAACAATTTCCCTTATATCCGGTTTGAAGCAATTAGCAACAGGTCAACCTATGGCGGCAGTCATCATGACATCCGGTGAGCCAGATCGTTTCTGTTTTACTGCTGAAGAATCAGGGCTTTATCGTTTTTCTTCTTTCGGGAATTTTGGTACAGCGGCAGAACTGTATAATGCTGAAATGGAATTGATCCTTTCCGGTGAGGAAGACGGAACGAGCCATAATTTCTCAATTGTTACACAGTTGGTGGCAGGAGAAACGTATTATTATTATGTACATTTCTCCGACTCCGAAAAAACCGGAAGTTTTCCAGTTGTGTTGGAACTGTATAACCAATGTGGAGATGAGGTTACGTGGTATTTTTCAGAAGATACCAGACAATTGACAATCTCTGGAAACGGAAATATGTGGAACTATAGTTCCGCGGATAGTTATCCTTGGTATCTGTATTGGCCGGATGTAAAAACTATTATAATTGAAGAAGGTGTGACCAATATTCCAGATTATGCATTTAGTAACTATTTGGTAGAGCAGATAATACTTCCGGATAGTCTGGTCAATATAGGGGCGTATGCGATCAGTTTTGATACTTATTTGACATTTATAGATTTGTCAAATGGAATTAAAAGTATTGGCCAATTTGCATTCACATTTACAGGGTTGGAAACCCTACGTTTTGGAACAAATGTGGAAAGTATTGGAACTGAAGCATTCTGGCATTGCAGCAGTCTGGATAATGTGTATTTACCTGACAGCCTTCTTGAAATCGATAGAAGTGCATTTGGATCATGTAGTTCCCTGAAAAGCATCATTATTCCTGAGAATGTCCAAAGCGTAGGAGAAGCGGCTTTTGTTAGTTGTAGAAGTCTCGAACATGTGGTATTCAGAAATGAAATGGATTCACTTGAAAGAAGCTGTTTTGAAAATTGCCCTGCTTTGCGGTCTATAGTCCTTCCTATCAATCTGTCAGAAATAGAAACGGGTGTCTTTAATTGGTGTGAAAATCTGTCAGATGTTTATTACTGCGGACCTGAATCAGAATGGAATGGTGTAACTGTCAGTGGGCTGAATGCACCATTAAGCAGTGCGACAATCCATTATAATTATGATCAAGGACATGAACATGAGTATAAAACAGAAGTGATCACACAGAGTGATTGTGTCACAACAGGAATAACTAAACACACCTGTTTGATCTGCCTGCAGTCATATACGGAAGAGATCCCGATGCTAGAGCATACGGCAGCGACGGATGCGGCAGTTGCGGCGACCTGCACCACCGTTGGACTTACGGAGGGCAGTCACTGCTCGGTATGCGGAACCGTACTGGCGGCGCAGGAAGAGATCCCGGCACTTGGCCATGATTATTCTTCAGAGGTGACCAAAGAAGCGACCTGTACGGAGACTGGAGTAAGGACCTATACCTGCTCCAGATGCGATGACAGCTATACAGAAGAGATCCCGATGCTGGAGCATACGGTAGTGACGGATGCGGCGGTAACAGCTACCTGCACGACAACCGGCCTGACCGAGGGAAGCCACTGCTCGGTATGCGGTACCATACTGGCGGCGCAGGAAGAGATCCCGATGCTGGAGCATACTGTAGTGATCGATGCGGCAGTTACTGCGACCTGCACAGCTACCGGCCTGACCGAGGGAAGCCATTGCTCAATATGCGGAACCGTACTGATAGCACAGGAAGAGATCCCGGCACTTGGCCATGATTATTCTTCAGAGGTGACCAAAGAAGCGACCTGCACAGAGACCGGCGTAAGGACCTATACCTGCTCCAGATGTGATGACAGCTATATGGAAGAGATCCCGATGCTGGAACATACGGCAGTGACCGATACAGCGGTTGCGGCGACCTGCACCGCCATTGGACTTACGGAAGGCAGCCACTGCTCGGTATGTGGTACTGTATTGGTGGCACAGGAAGAGATCCCGGCATTTAGTCATGACTATTTCTTGGAGATAACCAAAGAAGCGACCTGTACGGAGACTGGAGTAAGGACCTATACCTGTTCCAGATGTGATGACAGCTATACGGAAGAGATCCCGATGCTGGAGCATACGGCAGT
>JAFWOB010000124.1 GCA_017510065.1 Parasporobacterium sp. | reverse complement strand
ACGAATAGAAGAAAAATCCCGATTTCGTATCATTGGTTGCTACGAAGAGAAGCAAAAAAAATATTTCGTATCATCGATTGCTACGAAGAGAAAAAAATTCCCGATTTCGTATCATGGGGATGATACGAAAAAGAAAAAACCATTGATTTCGTATCAAAAAATGATACGAAAACATACATTTGAGGCTCTTCGTATCAGCGAGGTGATACGAAAAAATCATTTTTCTTCTCTTCGTATCAGTAGGTGATACGAAATAAAGCATTCCTGCCTCTTCGTATCAGCCGGCCCATTGCCAGGCAAAACCCAGGAACAAAACCCAGGAACAAAACCCAGGAGCAGACCATGAATATATGTATTTTCGGGGCAGCCAGCCCGCGGATCGATCAGAATTATATGGATGCAGCATTTGCCGTCAGCGCAGCGCTGGCGCAGGCTGGCCACAGACTGATCTTCGGCGGCGGCAGAGAAGGGATGATGGGCGCGGCGGCCCGGGGCTTTCACAGCCGGAACGGGCATGTGACCGGGATTCTGCCGGAATTCTTCAAGGTCACGGATGGCCCCGAGAAGCTGTATCTGGAATGTGACGAGATCATTTATACGGAAGATATTTCGGAGCGGATCGGCCTGATGAAAGCCATGAGCGACGCCTTTCTGGTGCTGCCGGGCGGCACGGGGACCTACGAAGAGTTCTTCTCCGTTCTGGTGTCGGGCTACCTCGGCCGGCACGAGAAGAAGCTGGCGCTCCTGAACGTGGACGGGTTCTTCGACAAACTCCTGGACATGCTCCGGGAAGGCCATGAAAAGCAGTTCATCTCCGGGGAGACGATGAACAGGTTCCGGGTCTTTGACGGAACGCAGATCCCGGAGCTGCTGGACTATTTCCGCGCGTAAATCGCCGGAATATAAACCTGTTATATAAATGTGTTATATAGAAGTAACAGAAAGGAGCAACACACTATGACAATGAAAAAGATCGCAGCCCTTATCATGGCAGCAGCAATGGCAGTCCTTCTGTTGGCGGGAACCGCATTTGCAGAGGATGCAGCACCGGCGGAAGAAGCACCGGCAGGTGCTGTCACCGTAACCGATATGACCGGCCGTGAGGTGACCCTGGAAACCCCGGCAGAGCGGGTGGTGGCATTATCCGCGGCTGACTGTGAGATCCTGTACGCCCTTGGCGCAGGAGATCTTCTGGTCGGCAGAGGCGAATACTGTGATTATCCGGCAGAAGTTCTGGAGCTTCCCTCCGTACAGTCCGGCTATGAGACCAACCTGGAGGAGATCATCGCGCTGGAGCCGCAGGTCCTTCTGATGAGCTCTATGGCCCAGACCACCGAGCAGGTAGAAGCACTGGAAGCAGCCGGAATCCACGTGGTCGTTTCCGATGCGCAGGATATCGAAGGCGTCTATGAGTCCCTTCAGATCATCGGCAAGCTGACCGGCAAGGAAAAGGAAGCGGAAGACATCATCGCATCCATGAAAGACAGCTTTGCCAAACTGGCCGAAGAAGCCAAAGAGAAAGACGGCGGCACGGTGTATTTTGAAGTATCCCCGCTGGAGTACGGCCTGTGGGCAGCCGGCAAGGGCACCTTCATGAATGAGATCGCGGAAATGCTGGGCCTTACCAATGTATTTGCCGATGTGGACGGCTGGGGCGAAGTCTCCGAGGAGCAGGTTATCGAACGCAACCCGGATTATATCGTGACCATCACCATGTATTTCGGCGAAGGCCCGACCCCGGAAGAAGAGATCATGTCCCGCCAGGGCTGGGATCAGGTAACGGCCGTTAAGAACGGCGCGATCCTGAACCTGCAGAACAACGAACTGAGCCGTCCGGTCCCGAGGCTGACCGACGGAGCCCAGATGCTGTATGATTTTGTCTACGGCGCGGAAGAATCAGAAGCTGCCGACGCAGCATAAGATTTGAAGATCGAAAAGAGCACACACAGGGAAACCTTCCCATGGATCGCATATGTAGTATTCCTCGCGGCAGCAGTTTTTGTTGCCGCGGTGTGTGTTGCCCTGGGGAGCGTTCAGATCCCGCTGAAAGATGTGGGGAAAGTGGTGTGGCAGGCCGTTTTCGGCGGCACGGCAGCACAGGATGTGCCGAATACATTTTCCTCCATTATCCTGACGGTGCGGCTGCCCCGTGTGATCTGCGTGGCGCTGACAGGCGCCTCGCTGTCTGTCTGCGGCACTTCCATGCAGGGTCTTCTGAAAAATGCCCTGGCGGACGGATCCACTCTGGGCGTTTCCTCCGGAGCCTCCCTGGGTGCGGTGCTTTCCATCGCTTTTGGGATCACCATCCCGTCGCTGCCATTTTCCGGCACCATGATCATGGCGATCCTGTTTGCCTTCGGATCGCTCCTTCTGATCCTGGGGCTGTCCTATAAACTGGACAACTCCCTGTCCACCAACACGATCATCCTGGTGGGCATCATTTTTTCCATGTTTGTTTCCAGCGTTATGACGCTGGTCATTTATTTTGCCGGCGATAAGGTGCGGCACATCACCTTTTGGACCATGGGTTCCCTGGCCGGCAGCAGCTACCAGAACGCCCTGGTACTTCTGTGCGCCTTGGCGGTCTGCGGCACGGTCCTGCTGCTGCACGCCCGGGAGCTGAATGCATTTGCCATCGGGGAAGACAACGCCCGCAGCATCGGCGTCAACATCCGGAGAGTCCGCATCACCGTGCTGGTCACCGTTTCCGTGCTGATCGGCGTGTGCGTGTCCATTGGAGGGACCATCGGATTTGTCGGTCTGGTAACGCCCCATATCCTGCGCATGCTCACCGGTCCAAATCACAGAAGGCTCCTGCCGGCGTCGCTGTTCGGCGGCGCGATCTTTCTGATGCTCTGCGATCTGGCGGCCCGGGTCCTGATCAGCCCGCTGGAACTGCCGATCGGCGCCGTGACCTCCTTTATCGGCGCGATCGTATTTGTGGTGATCTTTTACCGGTCAAGAAAGGGCAGCTGAAGCAGGCTGCATCGCAACATTTTAAAAGGGCAGCCCGGAAGCTGCATTTTACGTAAATGAAACTGCTGGAAGTGAATAACCTGACAGTTAAATACGGAGACCACAAGGTGGTGGACAATGTCACTTTTTCCGTGGAGGAAGGGCAGTGGCTGATGATCGCCGGGCCCAACGGCGCCGGCAAATCCACCATCCTGAATGCCATCTCCAGGGGCGTTCCCTACGAGGGGGAGATCCTGTTTCGCGGAACGGATATCCGGAAGCTGCGGACGACCGCCCTCGCCCGGCACGTGGGAGTCCTGGCGCAGAACCACATGGTGGGATATGAATTCACCGTGCAGGAGATCGTGAATCTCGGCCGTTATGCTTACCGGAAAGGGATCATGAAAGGACAGGACGCCGGAGATGAAACCGCGGTGCGGGAAGCCCTGCGGGTGGCGGGCCTTCAGGACCTGGCCTACAAATCCGTGCTGCATCTGTCCGGCGGCGAAGTCCAGCGGACCTTCCTTGCCCAACTCTTTGCCCAGAATCCGGACATCATGATCCTGGACGAGCCGGCCAATCATCTGGACCTGGTCTATCAGAAGCAGACTTTCGAGCTGATCGGAAAATGGCTCGCCGCCCCGGGAAGAGCGGTGATCTGCGTGGTGCACGACCTGAGCCAGGCAAGAGCCTACGGCAGCCACTGCCTGCTGCTGGATCACGGAAAGACCGCATCCTGCGGCACGGTTCGCGATGTGCTGACCCCGGAAAACCTGCATGCCGTCTATGACATGGATGTCTACGCCTGGATGCGGAGAATGCTGGGGCAGTGGGAGGAATGACGAGCGCGGGAACTTGTTGGTGCAGCAGTTAATTATCCGCAAATAGAAGGATTTGAGGAAATAAGAATAAAACTTTTTCGCAATTTGATAAAACTGCGAAAATAAGAATAGAGCACTATTCTTAAATAGGATCTTTCACCAAAAAACGGATAAAACCAACCGTAAAAAACAGAAAAACTATTCTTAATTGCAAGGATTTTATCAAATCAAGAATAGACCACTATTCTTAAAATTCCAAATAAAAGAAATCGCGAAAAACAAACAGCAAATCTGAAATAGACCAAATAATTGACCTCCGGGAAAAGCCGGCATTGCAAAAATGCGAGATATAGTATAAAATCAAAAGACTGTCCAACCAGGGCAGTTGATATCGGGAGAGTTAGCGAAGAGGCCGTAACGCGCCGCACTCGAAATGCGGTTGTCCTTCATTGGGCACGTGGGTTCGAATCCCACACTCTCCGTTCCCTAGAGGGGGATTCAAACCCTTGTGAAGCCTACAGAATAGCGGTCTGTGGGCTTTTCTTTTTCCTGAATGGAATGGCGTCAAAAGTGTTAAGTAGTGTTAAGTAATCATCTTTGGAAGCTTTGTTGAGGATGTCTCTACAGTATAGATAGCTGGTCATTGCTGCAGCTAGGAGGTATTACACTATTATGATGTATCTGATCCATTGTTAACATACTCCTTACTTGAAAAATGTTTGGAAAAAAGAAAAGAATCAAGGGATATATGTTTAATGAGTGTTTTGTTTTGGAAGAGGGACTTTTAGTTTTTGATGAACATCTTCCAGGTGAAGGGAGAGACCTTATTACTGTTTATGATCTTGAAAATAACGAATATCTTCTCTATCAGAAAGAAAATACAGAAAGAACATATAATGGCGAAAAGACATTGTCTGTAAATAAAGATGGAATGGATATAATCATCTTTTAGGAAAGATCTCACAAAGGGATTATTATTATGAGCAAAGTGAGGTACTAAGCGAGGACAATCAGAAACATTGCAAATGAAATGCTAATGCATTATAATTGTATTGCATAAGAAATGAAAGGGGGCAATTTTATGTCAACTACTATACAAGTTAGAGTAGACGATGAATTAAAACAGCAATCAGATAGTCTTTTTAAAGCCCTGGGTACGGATACAACGTCTGCAATACGGATGTTTCTGGTTCAGGCGGTTGCGGTGAAAGGATTTCCGTTTGCAATCAGAAAAGTGCCTTATACCCCATACACTCCCATGTCAGAAGACGAACTGTTAAAAGCGTTGGAGATTGCCAGAAATCACGCTGAACAGGGTATATACCGGGATGCAGAAGATGT
>JAFWOB010000123.1 GCA_017510065.1 Parasporobacterium sp. | reverse complement strand
GCCAGGATGGCAGGGTCCCCGGATGGATTCAAGAGGATGCGAAGCATCCTTTCCAAAATATCCGGGGAGGGCCAGAATGGCAGGGTCCCCGGATAGATTCAAGCGGATGCGTCAGCATCCTTATCTATGTTCTTATTCCTCGCTCAGCGGCTGGATCTTGATTGCTTCCTGCATCAGATCGTTGAAATCATCAGCAGTCTTGTCTTTCAAGCACTCATTGATCGCATCTACCAGTGCAGTATTTCCCTTCTGAACAGAGATACCGATGTTGATCTCTTCTTCCGATACTTCGAAGTCATCGTCGCTTCCTGCAAAGTCCAGGATCACCAGATCCGGATAAGCAATCAGTGCGCCCTGTGCGGTCGGCATATCGGTGCAGACAAAATCAACTGTGCCGGACTCCACTGCCATCAGCATAGCCGGTGCGGATTCTGCCGGCATACCGATCTGTGCATCCTGGATCTGGGGCAGACAGGAATCATACCAGATGGTACCGCTCTGGCTGGTGCAGGTGCCGCCTGCCAGTTCGGAGATTCCCTTCGCCTGTGCAAACTTGCTGTCCTGCTTAGCCAGGCAGACGATGGTAGCATACAGATACGGGCCTGCAAAATCAACAGCTTCCATACGTTCGGAAGTCATGCTCTGTCCGGCGATAACGGCATCGCACACACCGGACTGTACCGCCGGGATCAGGGAATCCCAGTCAAGCTGCATGATCTCCAGCTCCCATCCGTTTGCTTCGCAGATCTGTTTTGCTGTCATGACATCATAGCCGTTTGCAAACAGCAAAGAGTCCTTAATCGGAACTGCACCGTTGGAATCATCCGGCTGTGCCCAGTTATACGGAGCATATGCACATTCCATAGCGACCGTCAGCACGCCGTCTTCTACGCCCGGGATTGCTTCTTCTGCAGTCGCCGTGAACGCAAATGCCATTGTGAGAACGATCAGTAATGCAAGTAATCTTTTCATGTTAATTCCTCCTGAATGATTGAATGAATAAAAAGCTTATAAAATAGATGAAACTTGCACATTAGTATAGTAAATCCCGTCGGAAAATACAACAGGAAATTACCGTCGGACCGCCGTTTTTTTGCGCTTGTACGAAGCTTTTCAGATCCAGCTGCATGCACTTTGAAACTATGCAGAATATTTCAACTTTGACGGCTGATTATACAGTCAGACCTGGAATTGTTCTCTATCCCTTTGAAGAACTCTGTCCCGTCCTTTCGATGTTTTCCATGACTCTAATAAAAAATGTACAAATTTTTGAGTTGTGTACCGTTTTCTGGCCTGGGAACATATGCAGAATCTGTTTTTATTGGAAAAAATCTGTGATCTACTCGGAAAGTTCGGTTTTATGCACAAAAAGGCAGGCATTCTCTCGGTCAATATGCCGAAAGAGGTCCTTACATTTTTCCAAAAATGATACACAACTCCATTTTTTGTACATTTTCCTGGTGATCTTTATATTACGAACACTTATTCTGCTGTGATAATCACATTTTCATAGGTTCCTGCAGTAAGTTCCTCCAGCACTGTGCCGCCTTCGTAGCTGCCCGCTGCATTGGAAGCGTCCGCATCCACGTATACGGTCAGAGTCATTCCTTCCGGTGC
The DNA here is from genome assembly GCA_017510065.1 of Parasporobacterium sp. Taxonomy (GTDB): domain Bacteria; phylum Bacillota; class Clostridia; order Lachnospirales; family Lachnospiraceae; genus RGIG5612. The sequence goes on along the minus strand of JAFWOB010000123.1, from coordinate 1,380 downwards.
AGCCAGCACAGCGCCTTCTTCCAAAGTCAGGCAGGACAGGGTGGATCGGCCGGTTGCGATCCAGGTGCCGCCGGCTGCCACTGTCACTTCAGCTCCGAGATTTTCGGTTTCCGCATAGGCGGCATCCTCTGCGCGGGTCAGATTGTCCTTCACATCCTGTACCCAGTTCTCTGCCGCAAAGGGCACTTCTTCATAACCGTCTTCCTCCAGGGCTTTCAAGAGCGTCTCCTCGCTCCACAGATCATTCCAGCCCTGCCAGGTTCCGGATACCACGGCGCCTTTCAGGACGGCATTTTCACCGACTGTTACTTGCATACGATGCTGGTAGTCCTGATGCAGGATATCGCCGGCATATTCCCCGTTCAGGAATGTGACGGCGGTGCCGGGCAGGTCTTCGCCCTCGCCTGCCGCCGCGTAACCGATCCCCTGCGGCGGATCGAAATTCAGCACAGTCTGTACCAGCACCCCATTGGAGGGCCGCGCATCCGTATGGTCAAAAGTAAAGTCCCCGTTCATGGAACGGACCAGGATCAGCGATCCGTAAAGATTACGGTTATAGAAATAGGAAGTGCCGCTTCCCACGCCAAACGGGGCATCCGGGTCCATGAAGAACTTATCATCCGCCGCCATCGGGACTACTTCTTCCGGAAGATCTTCTGTCCGTGTGGAAAGGATGGCGTCTTTGAAATGACCTTCTGCGATCCTGTCCAACCCGGGTATGGAAGTGTGAACGACGATGGCATTGACAGGGGCCGCGATCACGGTGGTCTGATCCTCCGGTATGTAATCCGGGGTTTTACTCATGGCTTCCGTATCCGCTATGGCATCTGCTGCGGTGCCGGTCTCAAGAAGAGAGGTGCCGCACATAAATGCGCCGTACTGGCCACCGTACAGCTGGGACGCGTACAGTTTCATGCCATAAGTCAGATACGTACCGTATCCGCCTTCCGTCGCAGTGCCCCGCGAGTTGATCATATAGGTCACAGCATCCACAGAATCCTGAGAAACAGCGCCCCAGTTGTTGGATGTCACTTTGCTGTTTATGAACCAGCTGTTGTTGCGGGTCATCAGAAGCGTCGCGCGGCTTCCGCCGGCCAGGAGCTTAAAGGGCGGCATCCAGATGTCCGCTTTGTCTGTATGTGTTGTGATCTCGGAATCGATCACCACAAGAGATGTCGCCTGCGGCTGTGCGGTGCTGAAAAGATAGATCGGCACGGAACGGGCGCCCTCTGAAGAAATATGGCTGTTTCGGATCCACAGTTCTCCGGTGTTTACAGCAACGCCAACGCCAAAAGCTGCTTCATAACCAAGATCATTGTTTCTCTGACCGGCAGATGCAGAGATCTCGGAATCTTCGATCACATAGGTATCAGTTTCCTG
>JAFWOB010000122.1 GCA_017510065.1 Parasporobacterium sp. | reverse complement strand
CCCTCATGGGCGGCATGGGAAGGTCCTTCAACGGCAGCTATGCGGAATATACACTTCTTCCCCGAAATATCGTGTTTCCGGTGGACACTGATCTTCCCTGGGAAGCGCTCGGTGCTGTTCCGGAGACGTACTTTACGGCCTGGGGATCTTTGTTCGAATGCCTGCACCTGACGAAAGAGGATACGCTGCTGGTCCGCGGGGCTACCTGTTCGCTTGGCTATGCCGCTATGCAGATCGCGAAAGCTCTTGGCTGCAAGGTGATTGCCACGACACATAAGGAAAGCAAAATGCCGCTGATTGCCGAAGCGGATGAATCTGTCATCGACGACGGCAGACTGACCGGAAAGGTACACGGTGTGACAAAGGCTCTTGATCTCATCGGTCCGCGCAGCCTGAAGGACACTTTGACTTCAGTTGAAAAAGGCGGCATTGTCTGCCAGACAGGAATCCTCGGAGGTGTCTATGCATTAAGCGGCTTTGATCCGATCAAGGACATTCCAAATGGGGTATACCTGACCGGTTTCTTCTCCAACTATCCGACCCAAAAGGAAATAGACGGAATCTTCTCTTTCCTGAATGAGAAAGAACTGATTCCGGTCAGCGGAAAAACCTTTGATTTTGAGAATATACAGGAAGCATTGACTGCCCAGGACGAGGGAACCGTCAATGGAAAAATCGTTGTAAAAGTATGAGGCAGCACTATGGGAGCAGAACAGAAAACACATTTCCAGATCGATAAATCCAAATGTATCAAGTGTGGCAGGTGCATCAATACCTGCTCCGGCATGGTGATCGAATTCGGTCCGGATGGGTATCCGCAGATGAAAAAGTTTGAGCGTTTTGGCTGGCGAGGATGCTGGAGGTGCCAGCACTGCCTGGCGGTGTGTCCGCAGGGTGCCATTTCCATCTTCGGAAAGAAACCGGAGGATTCTCTGCCGCCTGCTCCGAAAGAAATGGGCGAATATATGGAGCGGCTGATTGTAAACAGAAGATCCTGCCGCAGATTTCTGGATCAGAATGTAGATCCCAAGGTGATCACCGGTATCCTTTCCGCAATGGCAGCAGCTCCGACGGGCGGCAACGCCATGGGTGTTGAATACACCGTCATTGATGACAAAGACCGTGTGGAGGAGATCCGCAAAGTTGCTTACGCCAAAATGGACGCAGACGCGAAGAAACATATTTATACGCACAGCTTCAGTGATTTTTACTACGGGAAAATGAAGGAATCCGAGAAGACGGTCCGCAAAGGTGATCTTCTTTTCTGCGGAGCGCCGCATCTGTTTATAGCCCATGAGAAATGCGTTGGCAAATGGGCGGAGGACAGCAAGACGAACTGTCATCTGGCTGCAGCATATTTTGAACTGCTGTGCAATGCTCATGGCCTCGGAACAACGATCATGAGCTATTCCGCAGAAGTCCTGAATGAGCTGGCACCGGAAGCCAGGGCAATGCTGAATATTCCGAAGGATCACTATACTGGTCTGATCATAGGCTTCGGATATCCGGAAATCAAATATGCCAGAGGTGTTCAGAAAGGCCGTTCTGCGAAAACACACCGGTATACGGAGGAAAAACGATAATGGATTTCATGGAAATATCAAGAAAGCGGAAAACCGTCCGCAGGTTCTCCCAAACTCCCGTTGAACAGGAAAAACTGGAAAAGATCCTGGAAGCGGGACGCTGGTCACCGACTGCAGTAAAT
>JAFWOB010000018.1 GCA_017510065.1 Parasporobacterium sp. | reverse complement strand
TTTACAAAGAAAAAAGAACCCTTTCGAGTTCTTTTTCAAGGATGCGGATGACAGGACTTGAACCTGCATGAGTGTTACCTCACATGGACCTGAACCATGCGCGTCTGCCAATTCCGCCACATCCGCATGTATTACAACCGTTATTCAGTTGTAACGTGTTGCATTATAGACGAAAAAAAATGATAAATCAAGAAAAAAACATGCAATTTCATTTTTTATTTCTTTATCACTTTCTGGCACTGTTTTACTCGATCCAATATCCGGCATCATCAAACTGGTATAAGACATCGTTGATACGGACTGTTTCATTCTTTGCATACCACCCCGAAGTATCTCCAAACCACCAGCCTGTTGCATTTTTCTTCCAGGAGCCAACCGGCTGATAGGTCCAGGCGCCGTTAGAACTGAGCCAGTAATAGCCGGACACCCACTCACGGGAAGCCATCGCTCCATTAGATTTCAGGTAATACCATGTATCATGATACAAGATCCAGCCCGTCTGCATCGCTCCGGACGAATTCATATAGTACCAGATTCCTGCTACTTTCACCCAGCCGGTCTGCATGGCACCGGAAGCATTCAGGTAATACCAGATACCGTCATCTTTGATCCAACCTGTCTGCATTGCTCCAGATGCAGCCATATAGTACCAGGTCCCTGCTACTTTCACCCAGCCGGTCTGCATGACTCCAGTTACTGCATCCAGATAATACCAGGTATTTTTGTCTTTTAACCAACCTTTCACCAATGCCCCGGAACTATTGGCATAATACCATTTACCATTATCCAGGAACCAGCCTGTCCGTTTTTCTTTGATCGTGATCGTACACGTGGCGTCTCCCGGATTCTCTTTGATCGTCTTATTCGGATCCTCCGGGTCATCTACCGCGACTTCAAGCCCATTCACGGAAATAACGCCCGTTCCCGGGGTGACTGCCTGATAATTATAGGTGAAGCTGACACTCTCTTCCCCTTTGCAGTCCTGTACAAACTTTCCTGTGAATCCGGAAAAGATATTGTCACAGTTCATGTTCCCGGAATACGCAAAAACTTTATTTCCATATATAGTGACAGTAACCGTTATCATATCTCCCACATAAATGGAATCCGAACTTGGACTTATGGAGATACTTGCTGCCTGCGTTTGAACCGTGTGGCTTAACAAAAATCCCAGAAGGAGAAAAAACGTTATTATAGATGTAAGTAATTGGGTTATTGTTTTTTTCATTTTTTATGTCCTGAAAGAGAGTCCATATCTCTCCATCGTTTTCATCGAATAATATTATTGCCTCCTGAATATCATAATCAAGAAAACAGCTCCTGCTTCCGCCTGATCATTTCATCGATCCGGGTCAAGTACTCTTTGATATTACTCACATTATGGCTCCGTTTGATCTGCAGCCCACCTTCCAGCTGCAGCCGTTTTGTAGATGCTCCCGCGCCCACTGCCAGGATGCTTTGAATCTCTTCCATTATAAGAATGTTATACAGACACTCTTTCCCCGGCAGGGCCCACCCGGTATTTTCAAAATTGCCGGCGATTCCTTTCTGCCGATACAGATAATATGGTTCCATCCCCTCACTACGTGCAAATGCGACTGCTCTTTCCAGCATCTGCTCCACCGTCTGCGCATCGGTGGTCTGCGAAAAGATCTGGCTGGTCCTCTTGATGCTGAGAGAGTGCACCGTCAGACTGTCCGGTCTCATCTTTCTGATCTTTATCAACGTATCTTCCACATCTTTCAGATCTTCCCCCGGCAGTCCCATGATCAGATCCATATTGATATTATCAAACCCCTCTTCCCTCGCCAGCGCATACGCTTCTTCAATCTGCTGCGGGCTGTGCCTGCGGCCAATGACATCCAGCGTTTTCTGCTGCATGGACTGCGGATTGATGGAAATGCGGGAGATCCCAGATTCTTTCGCGATCAGCAGTTTCTCTCTGGTGATCGTATCCGGACGACCGGCTTCCAGAGTAAACTCCACTCCATCCGTGTGAAAATGGTTCCGGATCTCAGATAAGAGTCTTTCCAATTGCTGCGGCGTCAGGGTTGTCGGTGTGCCGCCACCTATATAAATAGAAGTCAGTTTTTTCTTCTCGCAGATTACGCTGACTGCTGCCAGCTCAGAAAACAGGCAGGTCAGATACTCCTCCATGACATCGGCATAATCTGCTATAGCTCCAGAAGGAAAAGAACAGTAGGTACAAATGGTCGGACAGAACGGGATGTTCACATACAGGGAAAAACTGTCTTCTCCAATGATGCCTGTCCGCTTTATCAGCTTTTCTTCCTTTGCTGCGATCTCATAAGCCAGGTCCGCTTTTTCTTTGCTGACAAAGCGGTTTTCATAAAACCACTTTTCAAATTCTTCAAGCGGCATCTGCTCTTTCACTTTTTCCATCGCCAGCTTGGTCGGACGAACGCCCGTCAGCATGCCCCAGGGGAGATCGCGTCCGGTTTCCTTCCGCAGGCGCAGATAAAGAGAACGCGGATCTTCTCCGTCTTCTTTAATCTGTGTTTCAATCTCCTCATTTGGGAAAAATGCTTTGGCGATGTGATAAGAGCTGTATGTATTTTTCTGACTGTCCGTTGTAATGATCATATGCTGTGGTCAATCGATCGGGGTAAGATGATGTCCCCGGGTATAATTATGGCACTGCTTTGTTTCCAGGATCTCCTTCACCGTATCAGCATCTTCAATGGTAAAGTCGTAAAGCGGGTTTTCGTATTCGTCCGTTATTTTATCCAGCATGCTGGTCGGAACGCCATTGTAGATCACTGTGTGACAAAGGTCACAGATGCTTTCCGCATGCAGGTTGTTTTTCGTTTCATCACGCAGTTCCATCCGGCCGCTTTGTGCCAGCTTGCTGCCAGCTTGCTTTGACTGCATGCAGTTTCCGGTATTCTTTAAGAAGCACTGCGCCGTGATCATCACTTCCTGATAACCATATATTTTATAAAGGAAAGCTGTTCTGTCCCCAGTCAGACTCCCAGCCTCTTTGTCTGTCAGTTCGTCGCTGTAAATAAACTTCATCTCCGGGACCAATTCCCGGTAGAAGCGGAGCGCATCATTATTATAGGCATAAAGGAATGCATCTCCGATGATCTCAAACCGCTCCTTCATCTGCTTTTCCAGAATAAGGCCCAGCTCATCCAGGTTTTTGATCACCAGACCCGCGCAGTCTTTTGCCTGCTCAAGCAGCTTTTCAATCTGCCCTTTCCGGTTCTGGCGCAGGACATCCGGAAGCTGCAGATAGACTTTGGAATCTGCTGCCTGCATGTGGATCATCTGCAGGCAATCCGGCGATGCAGAAATAAGGGCAGCATCCAAAATCAGGTGCTGTGCCTTTACCTGACTTTCCATAACGGCCTGCAGCTGTTCTTCTGTTTTTACTCTGATCCAGATTTCCATTCTATATATCTCTTTCGAAGCGCTTAACAAGTGCGCTGCGATATTGTTCCATGGCTTCGCGGCGCAGATGATTGAAAGCACTCATCGGAATAAAAATATCCTGATCCATTTCTATACTGATAGCTTCAATGCTAATCTCACTGCCGCCGGTCTTCTGTAATTTCTCCAGAAGATCTTCTTTGCCGGTTGGCTGCTTTTTGGCTTTCTCAACAACAGCACCTTTGGCAGTCACGCAGACTTCTCCCTGCAGCGTGATCGTCAGAGGTTCTCCTGCTTTCGCAATGATCATGCCCTGTACCGGAACCTGTTTTTCCAGATCGATGATCTCCTTTTGTATTCTGCTGATCAACTGATTATTACGCGTACGGAAGACTTCCTGTCCTTTTTGGATCAAGCGGAACTCTTTTCCTTTTATTGACAAAAGCGCGCCTTTCTTTCCGCTTCCGGCACTGGTCAGTTCTACACCTGCCGGCCGGATCTCCAGCACGTCCTGCGCGAAAACTTCTTCTGTCAGCCTAATGAATAATTCCGGCGGAGCGATTCTTTCCACTTTGCCTATCAGAACACCGGTATGATTCGGCCGTTCATTCGCCATCATCTCCGGTCCCTTTTCCATAAAATAATATCCTTCGGAAAAACCTCCGCGGTTATAGATATCTGCCAGCTCTTTTTCCAGCGGATAAATGAAATCCTCATATTCCTTACGGTCAAATGTTCCGCTTGCCACGGCATCCAGATAATAATCTCTGGCTTTTCTATAGGCATTAACCGTCGATGCCACGTAAACCGGGTTTTTCATACGTCCTTCTATCTTAAAGGAATCGATCCCCGCATCGATCAGATCCGGCAGGATCCGCAGGGTACACATATCTTTCATGCTCATGGCATATTCCTGCGTACCGGCATTCAACAGTTCATAGCATTTTCTGCATGGCTGGGCACAACGTCCCCGGTTGCCGCTCCTTCCACCTGCAAAGCTGCTCAACAGGCACTTTCCGGAAAAGGAAAAGCACATAGCTCCATGCACAAATGTCTCTATTTCAATTCCGCTTTCTTTCTTGATCTCTTTAATTTCTGCAAGGGAAAGTTCTCTTGCAGGAACGACGCGTTTGAATCCCTGCGTTTTCAGAAGCGCTGCACCATAGGCAGAAGAAATGCTCATCTGCGTACTTGCATGCAGAGCGAGATCTGGAAATGCTTCCTGCAGAACTTTCGCACATCCTACATCCTGCACGATCACCCCATCAAGTCCCGCCTGATAAAATGGCTTCATATAAGAAACCAGTCCGGACATCTCTTTTTCTTTCATCAGCGTATTGACCGTCATATAAAGTTTGACATTAAAAAGATGGCAGTCTTCGATTGCCTTAAGTAATTCTTCCTGATTAAAGTTTCCGGCAAAGGCTCTGGCAGAAAAGAGACTGCC
>JAFWOB010000121.1 GCA_017510065.1 Parasporobacterium sp. | reverse complement strand
GACGGTGCTGAATGACCAGTTTTCTCTCGAGGTTCCCGCTGACTGGGGCAACAACCGTTCGGACAGCGCCATCACCAATTATTCTCCGGTCAACCAGTCCGGCGCCATCATGCCGTATACCGGAACGCTGCAGACACAGTATTGCGTGAGCGCAGGGGGAGACCTTCTCGACCAGTATGAAGACGGCATTGCCAAGTCCTACTCCACGGTGAGTATGACGGCAACCGATACCCAGGCAGCAGGCATGGACGGCCGCCGCATCCAGTATGTGATGCAGCTTGGCGCCAATGAATTTGAATGCGAGGCAGTCTGCGTGGAATATGAAGGTGCCGTGTATGTGGTGCAGATCCTTCAGGGCAATAAGAGAATGGAAGACTTCTATGACGTCTACGACACCTCCGTCAACAGCCTGACCAGAGGGATCATCGAACCGGAGCCAACACCCGAGCCGCAGCCAGAACCAACACCAGAGCCAACACCGGAGCCGCAACCTGAACCGGAGCCGACACCAGCTCCCGAACCGGAACCGGTGCCGGAGCCTGAACCACAGCCAGAGCCTGAACCCGAGCCGCAGCCGCAGCCTGTGCCGGATGACGGGGAGACCCTGGAGAGTTTCCATTATTATATTAACGGACACAAATACTCCTTCCCCACCAGCATGGCCTATCTTACCGAGGGCGATCTTCCGGTGGACGGATCCGATATCATCGCCTGGGAATTTACCCCGGATGAAGGGGCCCAGGGCGGCATTTTCAATGACCTGATCAACACGGCCTACTATTTCTTCGACGGCATGCTGTGCAGCGAAATGGCCGGCGTGACCAATATGGCCGGACATGATATCACCGCCAGGGAAGGCGAAGTCACCTATCTGATCGACAAGACAGGCGGGACCCTGAATGTTGCATTGCCGGGCGGCGTCACCGTCGGCTCTTCCGAACAGGAAGTCCTTCAGGCATTTCCGGAGTTTGAAAAGCTCCCGGGAGACGGAACGGCCTATGTGCTGGGCGATGAAGAATTCATCTACGGCAGCAATACCAGAAGCGACGGCACCTTCGGATATCTGCTGATCAAAAATGATGCGCCGTATTACAGCAGCCTTTCCATTATCTGTGAAAACGGAAATGTAAGAGAGATCAGCTTTGAGTGTATCGGAAACATCCGCGCAAACGGACTGTTCCTGCACTGACCGGTACTGCACGGCGGGGAAACCCGGCCGAAGTGATAGACGTAAGGATAACAGATCAAAAAAGTAGAGGAAAACAGTATGAAAGCATTACACAGGATTGGAAAACTTCTTGCAGTAATTCTGGTTCTTGGTATGGTGATGACGCAGTTCGGGGCAGGCCTTGCGCTGGCGGATGCGGTCGCCGGTGAGGAAGAACCGCAGTATGTCACCCGCGTGGTGACGATCGGGGCGGATCTCTCCGAGGAGCAGAAAGCCAATATTTTCCGGTTCTTCGGCACCACGCCGGAGGAGGTAACGGTGATGATCATCACCAATGCCGATGAACGGGCGCATCTGGAGCATCTGTTCCCGTCAGATGTCATCGGCTGGCAGACCTTCAGCTGTGCTTACGTGTCGCCGACACAGGACGGCCGGGGCATCCAGGTCAAGACCGCCAATATGAACTATGTCACCGGCAATATGATCGCTTCAACACTTTCCACCTCAGGCGTGGAAAACTGCGACGTGCTGGCTGCTGCGCCATTTGAGGTTTCCGGCACCGGCGCCTTGACCGGCGTGATCATGGCTTATGAAGAGGCCATTGGCCAGGAACTGGATGCAGAAAAGAAGGAACTGGCCAATGAAGAGCTGGTAACCACAGGAGATCTGGCGGAGGAAGTCGGACAGGACGAGGCCATCCTGGTGGTCAATGATATCAAGATCCAGGTGGTCCGGGAAGGTGCTGCGCCGGAAGATACCATTGTGATCGTGGACAACGTGCTGGAGACGGTAAATGCCGCATCTGTCAGCAGCGTCGGGCGGGGCATCACTGTCAGCGACGACGTGAAAAACAAGCTGTACGCATTTGCCCAGAAATTTGCCTCCCTGGGATATAACCTGGACAGCGTGCAGACAACGCTGCAGCGTGTTGCCCAGAACGTGACCGAATCCACCGGCATTGCCGATCCGATCATGGATACCTTTGAAGAGAAGATCAGCACGAAGATTCCGGAAGACAGTATCCTTTATACAGCAGATGACAGCGTATTCGGCGGCAATACCACAGCCACCTTCGATGATCCGGCTGATACGGAAGAAGTGACGTTCGAAGGAAGCCTTTCCGCGGACGGCGTTTCCCTGACGCCTCACGGCACTGTGAATGCCAATTACTGGGTGGACGGCACCAACGTGCTGAAATATGCCGATGGCAGGGGCTATGGCCTGATGGATATTGACGGCAAACACCTGACGGAAGCGAAATATGATTCCCTCTACGGCGAATACGGATATGTGGAAGCGGCCATTTACAACGGAACGGTCAACGACGAGGGTTTGCTGAATGTTGCGGGACAGGAGATCATCCCCTGCCAGTATGGCAATATCGATTTTGAGAATCGATACTGGGTCGTCTGCTGGAACCTGACAGACGCGACGGAAGATGACGCGGACGCCCATGATTTCGACGATAACTACTATAAGATCACGACGGCGGATATTTATTTCCTGGAAAATGAGCAGGCCAAGCTGGTTGCCACTCTTCCGAGAGCAGAGATCGGGGAGTATTATGCGAACGGCAAAACCATCAATGTCGAGAACCGCTCCACGGGAGAAGTCAGCTGCTACAATTCCGATTTTGAAGCAGTAGAGACAGGCCTTAAGAGCGCCTACTCCGCTCCGGACGGAGATCTGACCGGCGTGATCCACACCTTCCGGGAAAACAGGATGGATGGTCTGAAGGACGCGCAGAACAATGTGCTGCTGGAGCCGGCCTATCCTTACATTTATCTGTATGAAGACCGGGATTATGTCCTGATATCCAGCGGGTCGTATGAAGGACTCATAGACTGGGACGGCAATGAGATCATCTTCACAGATTACGATTCCATTGAAAGCAATTATTATGGACCGGTCGGCGCCCACTCCCGCAGTTCTTCCGGATACTCCGGCAACGGATATATCACCGCTGTGGAAGACGGCAAATATGTCTTCCTGGATGTGAACGGCAATGTGACCTATGACTCAGGTGTCTCCCAGACCGAATACGAAGACGAAGTCTGCGGCGCATCCGTGCTGTATGAAGATGCTTCCGGCCAGGCGCACATCCTGGCAGCAGACGGAAAAGATACCGTGATCTCCGGTTATAACCGGGTGTCCCCGCTGTACTACGGCAGCGGCATGCTGTACCGGGTTCAGTCGGAAGACTACAGCTACGGCCTGATCGACTGGCACGGCAATGTGATCTTCGAGCCCAAGTTCGACAGCATTTATATGTCTGCGGACGGAACACATCTGCTGGTATATGAATACTACGCAGGCACCCAGCTCTTTGATGTGGCGTATGAAGGCCCGGTACATGTGGCGCCGGTAAAAGAGGAGCCTTCAAAGCCGGAGCCGGAGACAGAGACGCAGGCCGCGAAGCCCGCAGAGCCGGAAACCACAACGCAGGCCGTGCAGCCTGCAGCACCGGAACCTGCAACGCAGGCGGCACAGGGAGCTGGGGGATCGGTTTCCGAAGTTTTAAGCGGGATCAAGGCGCTTGCCATAGCCGATTATGAAGGAAACAAAGACAACATTGTCCTTTTGCTGAAAGGCGTTTCCGAATTGCTGGGAGAGGAAAATGCGGAAGCTGCTTATCTGGTGGACAGCGCCGTGCAGCTGATCGGGTACGATGCTGCAGACAGTGATTCCATCAGCCTGCTGATCGACTCCGCACTGGATGTGCTGGTAGAACCTGCACCGGCTCCTGAGCCGGAGCCCGTTCCCGAGCCGGAAACTGAGCCGGAGCCCGTTACTGAGCCTGTTACCGAGCCCGTTCCGGAGCCTGGTCCGGAGCCGGAGACAGAAGCGGCGACACAGGGAGCAGCGGAAACAATTGCCCAGGTGCTGGACGGGATCAAAGCCCTGGCCGCTTCCGACCTGGAAGGAAACAAAGACAACATTATCCTTCTGCTGAACGGCGTATCCGCATCGCTGGGAGAAGAGAATGCGGAAGCGGCATCGCTGCTGGACAGCGCGGTGCAGCTGATCAATCTGGACGCCGCGGACAGTGATTCCATCAGCCTGCTGGTGGATGCCGCGCTCGCCGCGCTGGCAGCTCAATAAAGAGAAGCGTCCGGCTGCAGTTGAGATAGAATTGCCGCAGGGTTGGGGCTTTGCTTTCAGGCCGCTGCATCATTTGCGGCGCTATGCATGATCTTCACCGAGGCTCTGCAACGTTTGCGGCGCTATGCATGATTTTTTGTAAAAAATATGAGGGTATGCACGATTTCAGACCCCAAACAGGGGCAAAAATCATGCATACCCTCGATTTCGTTGCAGAGGATTTTTGAAAACCATGCACAGCTTCGCATTTGTTACAGATTGTTCTGAAAATTCATGCATACCCTCGATTTCATTACAGGCACAAGGCAGCTTCAATTTATATAATCATGCACAGCCTCGATTTTGGTGCAGGTCGAAACGGCTGACATGGCAAAGCATGAGAAAGACATTTTTCTTGACAAAATATATCGCACACGATATAATTCGCACATAATAAATCGCACGCGATATATTTTAGAAAGATGAACGGCGAACAACCAAACAGCCAGACATCCACGCCAACCGAACGGAGGATCCATGGACGACAAGTACGCATCCTTAAGATTGAAAAACCAGCTTTGTTTTCCGCTTTACGCGGTTTCCAATCTGATCACCAGAAAATACAAACCCCTGCTTGATCAGCTGGACCTGACGTATACGCAGTACATCGTCATGATGGTGCTGTGGGAGGAGAAGCAGGTGAATGAAAAGTTCCTGTGCGAAACACTCTGCCTGAAATCCAACACCATCACGCCGCTTCTGAAAAAACTCCAGGCGAAAGGCTACATCGAGAAAACGAAAGACAGCAGCGACGAACGCAATGTCATCATCACCCTCACAGAAGTGGGTGACAGCCTGAAGGACCGGGCGCTTCTCGTCCCGGAATCCATCGCGCAGGAGTATCATCTGGCACCCGAAGAAGCGGAAGCATTATATAAGACCCTGTACAAAATACTCGATCAGGAGAATGAGAGATCCTGAAAACGATCAAGCAATAAGGAGGTTACAGACCATGAAAGTTGCAGTCAGATATTATACAAAGACCGGAAATACCAAACGCCTGGCGGAAGCAGTGGCCAATGCAGTCGGTGCGGAGGCGCTTCCCATCAGCACGCCCGTTGATGAGGCCGTCGATGTCTTATTCTTGGGAAATTCCTATTATGCATTCAACATCGATCCGGAAGTGAAGGATTTTATCCATTCGCTGGACAGCAGCAAGGTCGGCCGCATCATCAATTTCGGTTCCGCAGCGATGCTGAACTCCACCTGGAAGAAAGTGAAAGCAGAAGCGGATAAAGCAGGCGTTATAATGGACAAGCGCGAGTTTCATTGCAAAGGGGAATTCAAGGGGCTCCATAAAGGAAGACCCAATGCGGATGATCTCGCAGCCGCAGCGGAATTTGCCAGATCCATCGTGGGCTGACAGGCTGCGCGAAACAGAAAGCAGAACAAAAACGGACTTATCAGCGATCATAAAATCAAGGCGGCCCGGGGCAGAGACAGACTCTTCCCGGGTCGTTTTTAATATGGCTTTTCATGGCCTTTGATTTAGTGTATTATTGCATTAGCAAAATGAACCATATTGATGAAATGACGTCGATCTTATTTAAGATGTATTAATTTATGGGATAAGGAGAATGGCTATGAAATTACGCATAAGAAAAGTTTTGTGCAGTATTACAGCTTTGCTTTTATGCTTTGGAATGATCCACATTAACGCCCTGGCCGGGGACGTCGCAGCGCAAGTGCAGGAAGCCGCACAGACAGGCGTCGTCGGAACAGAGGAATCAATCGTCATCCCGGCGCAGGACGCGAACAGACGGGATCCGTCCATCGACTTTGCCGGAAATGGCTATTTCGCCGACGGAGACTGGACTTATACGAAAACGGTAACGCTGGCAGCAGAAAGCGCCAGTAAAATGTATGACGGGATTCCGCTGAGGAGAGATAAAGCAGCGGTGTATGGACTTCCTGCAGCGTTTTCGATCTGGATCCGGACCGAGGGATCGCAGCTCGACGCCGGCAGCAGCCAAAACCAGGTTGCAGGCTATACGATCTTCAATCAGCAGGGCGAAGATGTTACCGGTCATTTTATAAATGTGGAAACCGTGCCTGGACAGCTGGTAGTAGATCCTGTTCCTCTGACCGTGCGGACCGGCAGCGCGTCAAAAGTATATGACGGTACGCCTCTGACCAATAAGGAGGCGGAGCTGATTTGCTGGTTCACAAGTCAGAGCATCGAAAACAGCCGGAATATTGCCTATACCTTTGGGCCACAGGATGCAGATGATCCGACTCAGGCATTATACGGGATCGTCGGCGAGATCATGATCCACGGGACCAATCCCCTGACGGAAGAAACTATGGAGATCATGCTGCAGGCGGGACAGAAACTGACTGTCCGGATCGGGGAGAACGGTGATGACAATAGCATTGCGATGGAAATCATCGTGCTGACTGAAGAGGAAATCCCGGAAGAGATCCTGCAGCTGTATGCGGATGATCCGGAGCTTCTTAAGCAGGCCTGCCAGGACACGGGATGGGATAAGCAAAAGATCGAAGCGCGGATCGATGAACTTTCGGAACCGGAAAATGCTTCGGCAACGGAGGAAAATGCAGAGGATCCGCAGGAATCTGCGGGCACGCTGTTTGCGAATAATATCAACATGCTGATCGGCATATCTTCAGGCGCAGCAGAAGTCAGCTTTGCTTCGGTGACAATTGACCCGTCCATCACAGTCAAGGCTACCGGCAGCCGGACGGAAGTCGGGGAAAGCGTCAATACCTATGAGATCACCTGGGGCAAAGCAACCCCCTCCAATTATGATCTCAGTGAGGAGCTTGGCACGCTGACAGTTACTCCGGTCGTCCGCCCGTCAGCGCCGAACCCGCCTGCCCCTAATCCGCCAACCCCGACCCCAGAGCCAACGCCCGATCCGGAGCCGACACCGGTTCCAACACCTGATCCGGAGCCAACGCCGACACCGACGCCCGATCCGGAACCGGAGCCTGGGCCTGAGCCGACCCCAATCCCGGTTCCAATCCCGGATCCCGATCCGGTACCGGTTCCGGACCCGGATCCCACGAAGGTGACCATTGTCACAGGCTCGGCCGAAAAGGTCTATGACGGTACGCCGCTGACCAGTGCAGAGGTTGTGACCACCGGTTTTCCGAAAGGGAAGGAACCTGTGATCACCACGACCGGCTCGATCACGGATGTGGGAGAGACAGAAAACACCTATGAGATCGATTGGGGCAGCCTGGATCCGGCCGATTATACCATCACGGAAAATCTGGGAAGGCTGGCGGTAACGGGACTGCCGGTGACATTTGACCTGGGCTGTTATTCCGGTTATTACAGCGGCGATCTGTATTTCCCCGAAGATATTACCGGAACCTATGAAGACGGCAGTATGGTGGAGCGGCAGGAGCAGGAGGTCCTGTACGACGATGCAGGAATTGCCGAAGGCATCACAGCCACCTTCAATCTGGCGGGCGGAGGTGTCGTGCAGTTGACCTGCGGCGGCGTGACCGATGCAGACAGCTATTCCATTACGCCGACGGTAGCGTTCCTGTCCGGAAACGAGGATAACTATGTGCTCTCCTACACGAATAATGTGATCACGGTGGAGCCGATGCCGCTTACATTTACCTTGAGCGGACCCGATCCCCTTGTTTATGATGGGGCGTTCCATGGAGGCAGCCTGAACGTCTCAAATGGTACGACAGAACCGGTATCCGACACCCAATGGAAAGTCACACAGTATAACGGAGACGAGATCAGCGTGACGATCACAGGCGGCGGAACAGACGCGGGGACTTATTCTCTGGATTGTTCGTATTCCTTTGTTTCCGGCAGCGAGGCTAATTATGCGATCACGACAGACGGCGAGACCCTGGCCATCGATCCGGCTCCGTTGACAGTGACCACCGGATCGGCGGAAAAAATCTTTGACGGATATGCCCTGACCAGGACGGACGGAGCATCTCTGACCGGACTTGTCAACGAAGAAACTGCAACGCTTGTAGTTACCGGCACGCAGACCGAGGTCGGCAGCAGCGACAATACCTATGAGATTGAGTGGGGCAGCGCGAAGGAGGATAACTACTATGTTGAGACGGAGGATCTCGGCAGTCTGACGGTCAAGCCGGAGGGTCCTTTCGATATTGTGATCGATGCATGCGGCTATGAGATTGATACCATAGAAGATGATCATTATCCTCGGGATATCAGTTTAACAATAGATGGCACACTGTATTCGCCTGATTCTCTCGTTCTGTCGGGTGATACCCTTACGGCGGTATACAACCTTTTCGGCAAGGTGACTCTGACAGCCGTGATCCAGAGCGGAGCAGAGAATAACGGAGTGATTCCATTAAACTGCAGCTACTCGAGCTCGGGAGATACATCCCTGATCGGGTCGGTTACTTTTGAAAATACGAGTATCACTGTCGGGAATAACCAGTGGGCAGGAGGGCACTTTATATTAAACCCTAAGACCGGATTTATGACCTATATAAATTCAGAGGGGCAAACCTCGGAGCATAAAATATTGGATTTTAATAATGCAGAAAAAATGATCAATTCACTTTATGCGCAGGGAGTGTCTCCGGATGTAATATTGGGTCAGCTTATTGGCGCAGGCTATATTGCTGACTAAGTGATCGAAAGCTGCAGCGTTTTGACGGGTATGCATGATTTCTGAGGAAGGCTTGCAACGATTTGACGGGTATGCATGATTTTTGACCGGAAAATGGTCCTGAAATCGTTCATACCCGTCAATTTATTGCATTTTTCTGCTGAAAATCGTTCACAACCGAAAAATCGTTGCAGCCCATTTCTGAAAATCGTTCATACCCGTCAAATCGTTGCACGGGTCGCGGCCATATTGGATTGTGCGGAAAAAAGACAAGACAAGGGCTTGACAATTTCCGAATAAAGGGTTAAATTAGGCGACGTTATATCGCAATACGTTCTCTGTGGAGCGGGTGCCAAAAGCATCTGGTAATCCATGGAGGAGCCGGTAAAAGTCGAACAGGCAGAAGGCCTGCGCGCTTTTGCCGTTTTTTTTTCGGAGGCTGAGCAATATGTCCGGAACATTTCAATGGAACACAGTTCTTTTGTCAGGCTACGCAAAACTGCCGGCCAGTACGACGGCGGAGGCCGTGTACAATATCCTGGTCGTGGCAGTTGTGTTTGATATCAGGACCGGCGTGATCGTCGATGCGGAAGCATCCATGGTCACAGATCTTGCAAAACGTTTTATTTCTAAACTTATGGTCGGTTACAATATGAATGACGGACCGGAAAAGCTGATGGAAATTTTTGAACGCTATTATCACGGAACGGCTAAGAAAGCCCTGGAAACAGCGCTCAGAGCGGTATTTGCCAAGTACAAGGATTACATGGCAGAGAATCAACCGTCGGATTGACGATCAGTAAGCAGCACATTTCCCATCCCCACCGTTTTCTCCGGGGGCGATCCAAAAGATCGAAGTAACCGGAAGAAGAGCCGGTGTACCAGGTACCGCAGAAGAAGCGGCCTGTTATACCGTTATTTTTGTGCGCTCAAATGGGGAAAATGATCAGAATCCGAAGAAAGGAGAACGCATTTGAAACTACGCGGCAACCGATTTGTCATCTCGGTCGAGACCGAACTGGGAGGCAAGGGAGAACAGATCGCCAGGACATTGGCGGAAAAACTGCATATCCGATGCTACTGCAGTGAGATCCTGACAGAGGCGGCAAAGGTCAGCGGGATTTCGGAAAAACTCCTGAAGCGGTATGAGGAGAAACGGGTCCGGCATGCGTATGATCTTTCCGCAATGGATGCGAGCAGCATTTACCTGCCTCCGTCATCGGATTTTCAGGCGGCCCAGATCGCGGCGTGCAGAGAGATCGCGGAGCGGGAAAACTGTGTGCTGGTAGATCATCACTGCGGGATCGCGCTGGCGGATTTTCAGGGCCACATCAGGATCTTCGTCCACGGAAGCAGGGAAGTAAGGCTCCTGACCTTTACCAGAGAACATCATGTCGATCCAGTGCTGATGAGGAAGATCTTCCTGAAAAAAGAACGGAAGCGAAAGAAATATTTCCGCAGTGCGAATCCACACTGGGGAGAGGCGAAATACTATGACCTGAGCGTGAATTCGACCCATGGGACGCCGGAGGTACTGGCGGATCACATCATGGATTTTCTGCGGAACAAGGCGGCGGAGGATCTGCTCCCCCCTACCATGGCGCTAAAGCGCAGCGCCTGATAAAAAGCGCCGAAGTCATCTATCTGGAAGATTACCGGAAGCGGATGGCACAGAAGAAAAGTTTATCAATGGGAAAACCTCAGAACAATACAGAAATAGAAAGGGACTAAGGCTATGAAACTCAACAAGGAAGAAATGATCATTACAATCGACAGTGAACTTTACAGCAGCGCAGAAAAGATCGCAAAGGAACTTTCCGCGATCCTCGGAATTCCCTGCTACACAGAAGAGATCCTGGACCGCGCTTCCGAGATCAGCAACATCCCGAACAAGCTGATGCACCGGTATGACGGAAAGGCTGTACATGCTGCATATGACCTGCTGGCAGAAGATGAATCACAGATCAGGATCGCGCCGGCAGCAGATTTTATTACCGCGCAGGTGATGGCTGCTAAACAGCTGGCGGCAGAAGGCTCCTGCATCCTGGTGGACCGTCACGCCAACATGGCTCTGGCTGATCAGAAAAACCATGTGAGTGTTTATATGCATGCCGATTTCGAGGACCGGGCGAAAGCATTTGCCGAAGAAAGAGGAATGAGCGTGGAGGAAGCACGCAAATCCCTGAAGAAAGAAGACAAGGCTTACAGCCGTTACTACAAGGGAAACAACAAGAGTTGGGGAGACGCCAGCCGCTACGATATCGCCGTCAATGTATCAGACGCCGGGATCGAGGCAGCAGTGAATACGATCGTGTCCTTCCTGGATATCATGGCCGGGGAACAGAAAAAAGCCGAGAAGCAGGTGAAGGTTGGCTAATCCTGCAAAGGTTCTGTGTTACTTGTTCATGATAGAAATGAGGTGTTGTTTATGACTCTCCAGCCTATGCAGATTGCTGGATTATTGATCAGTGTTCTCGGGATCACCGCATTGGCGATCTGGTCGGGAACCAGGAAAAAAGCCGGCGGCAATGTGAACAGCTCGCCGATCGTTGCCGGGATCATTATGGGAACCTTGGTAGGCGGATCTTCCACCGTGGGAACAGCCCAGCTGGCCTTCCATTTCGGATTGTCGGCCTGGTGGTTCACACTGGGCGGCGGCATTGCCTGCCTGGTGCTGGCGCTTGTGTATACGCTGCCCTGGCGTAAATCCGGCTGCTCGACCCTGGTAGGGATGATTACCAAAGAGTACGGCCCCAAAGCCGGCCTGGCCGCATCGCTGATGAGTTCGGTGGGTACCTTTATCAATATCATTGCCCAGCTGATCGCCGGTACCGCCGTGATCGCCGTGATCCTGCCGGACCTGAAACTGGTCCCATCCCTGGTGATCACCGCCGTGTTCATGACTCTGTACGTGATCTTCGGAGGAACCAGAAGCGCCGGTACCGCCGGCATGCTGAAGCTGGTGCTCCTGTATATTTCCATGATCAGCTGCGGCGTCATGGTGCTCAAGCTCTGCGGGGGCTTAAGCGGCTTTACGCAGATGGTCAACCAGATCCCCAATCCGGACGGCGTTTCCTTCTACAGCCTGTTTGCCAGAGGCGTCGGCAAGGATGCCGGAGCGTGCTTTTCCATCGTGCTGGGCGTTCTGACGACCCAGACTTACGCCCAGGGAGTCCTGTCAGGAAAGACTGACAAAGCTGCCAGGACAGGCGCGCTGGCCAGCGCATTCCTGATCCCGCCCATCGGCGCCGGCGGCATTCTGGTAGGCCTGTTCATGCGGGCGAACTTCCCGGACCTGGTGGCGAAAAATGCCCTGACATCCTTTGCCACACTGTATCTTCCGCCGGCCATCTCCGGCGTGATCCTGGGAACCCTGTTTATCGCAGTGGTGGGAACCGGAGCTGGCCTGGCGATGGGCATCACCACGATCATCCGCCGGGATATCCTGCAGAGATACTCCGATAAACTGGGAGATGAGAAGCGCAGCAATTTCATTTCCCGATGCATCATCGTCATGATCATGGCGCTGGGCGTCATCCTGGCTTCCGGATCCCTGGGCGATATGATCCTGAGTTTTGGCTTCATGTCCATGGGACTTCGCGGTTCCGTCGTGTTCCTTCCCATGTGCTGCGCCATCTGGATGCACAAGAAAGTGAATCGGAACTACATTCTGGCCGGGATCATTTTAAGTCCCCTGACCGTACTGCTGTGCGGCACGGTACTTCCGCTGCCGGGCGGGATCGATCCGTTATTTGCCGGTATGGCGGTCTCTGCTGTCTGCTGTATCGCCGGTCGGATCGTGGGTACCGAGCAGAAAAATATCCGGCTGGTGCACAGTGTCTCCGTAGACGCCGGCAGGATGACGGTTGCCATCGACAGCGAGCTGTCTTCCGGAAGCGAGCAGATCGCGGCGATCCTTTCCCGGGAAATCGGGATCCCCTGCTACAGTACAGAGATCCTGACGGAAGCTTCCCGGATCAGCGGTATCTCGGAACGGCTCCTGAAGCGCTATGACAAACGGCCGGCCGTAGCAGCCTACGACCTCAGCGCAGAAGATGAGGCAGGGCTTCGCCTGCCGCCGGCGCAGGATTTCGTGCTGGCACAGAAAATGGCCTGCCGCCAGCTGGCACAAAACGGCCGCTGCATTCTGGTGGACCGGTTCGCCGCTGCCGCGCTGGAAGAGACAGGCAACTGCATCAAAGTCTTTATCCATGCGGACTTTGAGGAGCGGGCAGAACGCTTTGCCCAGGAGAACGGCCTCGGCGCCGCAGCCGCCCGCCGTAAGCTTCGCAAACTGGACCGCACCTATACCAGGTACTGCAAGCAGGTGGACCGTAACTGGGGCTACGCCGGCAATTACGCCATCATCGCCAATGCCAGCAGCACGGCTCCGGAAGTCCTGGCCGATGAGATCGCGTTCCAGATGGAGCAGATCACCGGAACCGCGCTGCGGAAGAAAGAGTTCACCGCCGCAGGGTGATGGTTTTGAAAATGTGTCTGCATCGTTTGCAGCGCTATGCATGATTTTTTGTAATAAATCCGAGGGTATGCATGATTTCAGCCCCTGAAAAGGGGTCAAAATCGTGCATACCCTCGATTTCGTTGCACGGCATTTTTCAAAATCATGCATACCGCCAATTTTGTTGCAAGTTATTTTGAAAAATCATGCACAGCATCGATTTTGTTACAGGATGGGGAAATGCGGCCAACGCGCCAAGACAGGGAAATGCGGCCACAACGCCAGCCAAGTGCCGCCAAGACATGCCGCTTATGGACAGGCCCTGCACGGCATTATATAATCAAAACAGGAAGCAATCCAAACAGGAGGTGACCGTTATGGCGTACCGGCCGACAATCTCGGTTTATATAGACGACCAGATTGCGGATCTTGGCTATTATCGGAACTGGCGGAGTTTCTGTCTGCGCAGAATGACGGGATCGCCGACGGCACAGAAGGTGTATCCCGGGAACATCTTGACGCAGCATCGCTTCTGCAAGAGGATCGAGGGATCTCGTTTGCACATCTGAATATGGAGGAAATCCTGGAACAATTCCGAAGCTCCGAGGAGCTGAAGGACCATCTGTCGGAGGAGATGCGCAGGCAGATTGAGAAAACGCAGGAACACTGAGGACACAGGACAACTAAAACACCAGGAGGGACAGCATGAAACAATATATCGTGGATGCATTTACCAGGGAGCGATTTTCGGGAAATCCCGCGGCGGTGTGCGTAATGGAGCGCTGGCCGGCACAAGAGTCGATGAAAAAGCTTGCGATGGAGAACAACCTGTCGGAGACGGCGTTTATCGTGAAGGAGGCGCAGGGGTATCATTTAAGATGGTTCACCCCGGGAACGGAGGTGGAACTGTGCGGGCACGCCACGCTGGCGTCGGCATTTACGATCCTCAATTTCTATGAGCCGCAGAGCGAGGAGGTCCGCTTCCAAACAATGAGCGGCCTTCTCACGGTGAGGAGAAAGGGCAGTCTCTATGAAATGGACTTTCCGACCTATGAGCTGAAGGAGATCCCGGTGACGGATGAGATGGAGCGGGCATTTGGCGTGCGGCCCGTCAAAGCGGTGCTGGGGCTCGACCTGGTCTGCGTCTTTGCAGCAGAGGAGCAGGTCCGGGAAATGCAGCCGGATCAGGAACTGCTTCTTCAAATCGAGGGGCGCATGCAGCATGCCACTGCGGCCGGCATCGAGGCGGACTGCGTGTCGCGCAGCTTCGGACCGAAGCTGGCGATCGCCGAAGATCCCGTCTGCGGCTCGGCCCATTGCCAGATCGCCGATTACTGGTCTAAGGAATTGGGCAAGGCAAAAATCCATGCGTACCAGGCGTCGAAGCGGGGCGGGCATCTGTATTGTGAAATGCTGGAAAACGGAAGGATCGCCATCAGCGGCGAAGCGGTGCTGGTAGCCAGGTCAGAGATCGTAGCCGGGCTGTAAGACCGGCCACGCACTCCCGGGCGGCGCCGGCCAACCCCGCAAAAACACCCGGTAGCCATCAGCCTCAGAATATATTATAATCCATCCAAGCGTGCCGGGACGTGGGCGGCGCGTACAGACATCAATGATATTACTAAAAAGAAAAGGAGCGAAAAGACATGGCATCAAAGAAAATTGTAGTAGCCGGAGGCGGCGTCCTTGGAACACAGATCGGTCTGATGAGCGCGTACACAGGACATGACACCACCTTCTGGCTGCGCAGCGAAAGTTCCATCGGAAGAACCACGCCAAAGATCGCGAATTATTCCCAGGCGATGCTGGGAGATCTGGAAGGCGCGAAACAGCTGATCGGCAATCCCATGGGAGCGTATCTGTATCCGAAGGGCCTGATCCGGAACTGGGAAGGGATCACGGCGGAGAAGATCGACGAACTGGAAGAGCAGGCGAAGAAATGGTTTGAGGAGAAGATCAGCATCGAGCTGGACATGGACAAGGCGTTTGCCGACGCGGACATCGTGATCGAGGCAATGGCCGAGAATCCGGAGGCGAAGATCGCATTTTATCAGCAGATCAAGGATCATCTTCCGGAGAAGACCATTTTGCTGACCAATTCCTCCACACTGCTTCCCAGCATGTTTGCCGAGTACACCGGCCGTCCGGAGAAATACTGCGCACTGCATTTTGCCAATACGATCTGGAAAAATAACACCGCCGAAGTCATGGGACATCCGGGAACCGATCCGGAAGTCTACCAGCAGGTGGTGGCATTTGCACAGGAGATCAACATGGTGGCACTGCAGCTTCACAAGGAGCAGCCCGGCTACATCCTGAACTCCATGCTGGTTCCGTTCCTGTCCGCAGCACAGGCACTGCTGGCAAATGAAGTGGCGGATCCCCAGACCATCGACCTGACCTGGCAGCTGGCTACCGGCGCGCCGAAGGGTCCCTTCCAGATCCTGGATATCGTCGGACTGGAGACAGCATACAACATTAACCAGATGAAGCCGGATGCCCAGACTGAAGGCTCCATTCACTGGAAGATCGGAAAGATCCTGAAAGAAAAGATCGACAAGGGAGAGACCGGTATCAACGCCGGCAAAGGCTTCTACGATTACAAGTCCTGACCTCCTGACCCGCAAATTGAAAAAGCGCCGCCGGCCTCCATGCAAACAAGATGGATACCCGGGCGGCGCCTTTTTTGTCAGAACGTTATTCCGGAGAAGAAACAGCCGGCGCGGCGTCAGGAACGGTGGGATCCGTACCGCCCAGGTATTCTTCCAGGTTGGTCAGGCCGTCGCCGTCCAGATCATGTCCGGAAATGTCAACAGCATCCTTCGGCCACAAATGGAACTGATTCATGAACCAGTCCGGAATGCCGTCGCCGTCCCGGTCTGCTTCCCCGGCTCTTACCAGGGAGGAACTCACAGCGGACCTGCTTCCGTCTTCCAATACCGATATAACGGAGACCTGGTATAAATGCCCGCGCTCGGGAAGATCCAGTGTGAAGGCTCTT
>JAFWOB010000120.1 GCA_017510065.1 Parasporobacterium sp. | reverse complement strand
GCAGACAGCTGCGCCTCGCTTCCCGGCCTGGCCATATTAAAATCGTAACAAAGGCTTTCCGCCTTGCTTCTCTCTTCCAGTAACTCCGGATCGAAATTGGCGTCATGCCATTCGCCGCGGATCATTTTTTCTTTCTCGGTCATAGTGATACTCCTGCTTCATTCCACACTGAGCGTGATCGTCACATCGCCGCCGCTCAGGAGTTCTGTCAGTTCCACGTCGGACAGATCGATCCTGCCGAGCCTGGTATATGCCCATGAATTGTGCCCATAGAACACCACCAGCTGGTCGCCCGCGTACAGCACGATATCGCCAGGATCCGTTGTGGTCTGCACATCATTTCTTGTGATGGCCTGCCCGATGGAGCCCACCTGCTCGAAGCCGCCGTACATCGACAGGGAGATCGTGAGGCCTTGCGCGGCCAGCGCCTTCAGCTCCTCCACCGATTCATTTTCTTCCCATGTTACATCCACGGTTTTGTCGCCAATCTTCATGATCATAGCGCCCGCTCCTTTCATTTCCTCGATCCATGCCTTAAGTTCCTCGTCGGAGACATCTCCAGGAAACCGCTGGCCCTGCTTCCAGGTGCCGCTTCCTGCATTGGCTTCCAGATTGGCGCCGCTCTCTCCGATGCCGCTGCTGCCGGATGTGCAGAACGGGATAATGGTCTTCGAGTCCAGATCTACGCTTTCCACAAAGTTGTCCATGATCCGCGGCTCCTGTCCCCACCAGATGGGAAACCCGAGATAGATGGTTTCATACTGCGAAAGGTCAGGCAGCTCGCCGGCGATCTCCGGACGGACGGCAGGATCATTTTGCTCCATGGTGGCACGGCTTTCTGGATTGCTGTATTCCAGATCCTCCGCCGAATATGCCTGCGCCGGAACGATCTCATAAAGGTCCGCTTCCTCCAGCGCGGCGATTTTCTCCGCCACTCCCTTGGTTGTGCCCGTGGCAGAAAAATAGATGACCAGCACATCTGCGGCTGCTTCCGGCGTCTCCTGCTCTGCTTCCGTCGTTGTGCCCGCGCTCACCGTGATCATCATGCACAGGGAAAGCAGCAGGATCAGCGGGAAAAGAATCATTCGTTTCATTTGGTGTACCTCATTTCTTTATAACTATAATGGCTCTTCCGATCCGTGCTCTATTGTAGCATTTATTCCGCAGAAGTGGAAATAGGTGTCTTGATGCAAAATCGTTGCATTTGTTCTGCATTTTCATGGGGGAATGCGAGAGAGCCGTATGCTAGATTACCCATAAGCCATTGGAAACGGTGTTTAGCGGTTTTCTAAAAAACAGCGCTCTGTAGAGGGCATGTTTTAGAAAAAAACATGATTTCTAAAATAACGCTTTCTATTTATGGATTGTTTTAGAAAAATACATAAAATGGCAGCTTGTCTTCTCTCTTTTCTAAAATCATCACGTAAAAAAAGGGCATGTTTTAGAAAAATACAATTTTTCTAAAAACAAGGCCTTATTCAAGCCTTCATTTTAGAAAACTGCAAAACTACGATGGAAAAATTTTGTATCACCTTGCAGAAAGAAGGATTACCTTATGAATAAAAAGAAATCTCTAATTGCAGCATTTATATGCCTGGTTCTTGTCCTATGTATGGCAACCTCGCTGCTGGCGGCACCGGGGCACACAAGTGGCCTGCTCCTGCCGGCATCCGGAAGTCCGTCATTTCAGATCCGCTCCGGCGCATCTTTCATGCAGGAACGGAATATGACCTGGAAAGAATGGTCTTCGCTGGCGCAAAAAAACAAGGCTAAAGGCCTTGCAAATCCTGTCACCATGAAAGATATCCGAATGGCAGATCCGGCGGCACAGGCAAAGCAGCAGGACCATTGCATTTACTATCTGAAAGGGCACCTGCCTGTCAAGGCGCGGGATGCCTCGGAGGCCATCTGCGCAGTGTACCGGCTGCTGCCGGCGCTGGGCGCCAGAACGGATGCGGATCTTAAGCTGCTGTCCGAGACCCGCATCGATGATCACAAGATCTATGTATTTCAGGAAATGCATGATGGGCAGACCGTTGTGGGAAGTACGATCCGGCTGGCGGTGGAGGAAGACGGAAGCGTTGTGACCGTTTTTTCCTCTCTTTCGAAAGAACTGCCGGAAACCGGGACCGCGCGGGTAACAGATGCGGCCGGCGCGGAAAGAACCGTAAAGCGCTATCTTGCCGATCATCAGATCGATGCATCTGTTCTGCCGGAATTTACAGAGCAGATCCTGACCGCGCAGGACAATATAGAAGCAGAAGATGCCCTGCCGGATCTGCTCAACTGGGTGGTTTATACCGGCAATCCGCAGTCCTCCGAAAGCACCGGCTCCTACCCTTATCTGGCGCATTATGTCTCCGCAGGCGGCACCTGGCTTTACAGCCAGGAAGTAAAAGAGCCCTGCGACGAAGCGGGAAGACTGGGGTATTCCAGCGTCTATCTGTTCGATCGGATGGAGCCGGCTTCCTGGACCGGCGAAGTGACGGATACGGACGGGTCCATCAGGACCATCACGGTACCTGTCATGTATGATACGCTGACCGGGGAATATATTCTGGGCGATGCAGAGCGAAGAATCGCCGTAGGGGAATTCTACGATTATGAATACGCGGACCGGTCCATTGTCATGGCTTCCTCGCCGGACAATTCCGAATGGCCGGCGGACGATCTTCTGACGCTGAACAATTATATCACGGTCTGGGATTATTATGCGGCGATGGGATGGACCGGACCCGACGGCCAGGGCACGCCGACGCTCCTTCTTCGCAATATGTGCTTTGACAACGGCGAGCCGATGGACAATGCCGCCTACTATGGGAATTTCTACGGCTGGCAGACATTTGCCTACGACAACGTCAACTACGGGCTCGGCAAAGCGCTGGATATCATAGCGCATGAATTTACCCACGCGGTGACATCTGTCCTGCAGGGAACCAATCTGTATTACAATGATTACGGCACCATCAACGAATCGCTGTCAGATATCATGGGCAGTCTGTGTGAAATGGAAGTGGAAGATACCGGTTATGCCGACTGGCTGATCGGAGAAGATGTGATGACTCCGATCCGCTCCCTTCTCAATCCCCATGACTATAACCAGCCGGAATATGTCTGGGACATTTTTTACGGGCCGGCTGCCATGCAGCCCAATGACATCAATGACCGCGGCGCCGTTCACGGCAATTCATCCATTCTGAACTACCTCGCGGCCAAAATGGTGGAAGACGCCGGCATGGATGCGGCACAGGCCAGGGATTTCTGGCTCACGGTCATGTGCGGCGTGACCCCGATGACGGACCTGCCGCAGATGGTGGATGTCCTGGAATGGGCACTGGCATTTTCCGGCAATGCTGCTTTTTCCGGAGAGCTCCGCGAGCAGATCGCATTGGGACAGCTCACTCGGACACAGATCCCGGAACAGCTGCCGGATGGTCAGAAAATGATCACGCTGCAGCTTCCGGATACGGCAGATATGCAGGACCCGAACTGGGTTATGATGGCACTGCAGCTTAACGCCGACAATGTCTTTGACATACTGGGAATGCTGACCACACTCTTTTTGGGAGGCGAGGATTCTCTGGAAAATGGTCTTTTCAGCCTCTTTACTTCCTGGGCATCCGATGAGAGCGGCGCGATCACGCTGATTACCCGGGACCGCCAGGCGATCTATCTGCTGCTGAATCTGGATCCCTATACCATGGATTTCCACGGCGCGGCTGTATTGTCAGGAGATACCTGGATCGATCTTCTCGGGATGATGCCATTGGAAAGTATCGAAAATACAGCCCTGTCCGAGGACACTCTGGACCAGGCTGCAATGCAGCTGCTCTCCTCAGGGCTGGATATCATCCTGGATCTGTTCACTTCCGTGCTGCTTACGGATGACAGCGCCGGCGTATCGGCGGGATCAAATACCGTGCTGCCAAGTGCGGGGCTGGAAGGGATCCGGCTGGCGGAATAAGCGGAGGATCTTCCGTTCAGAACCGAAGCGACAGGCAGCTTAATCCCCCGTCGAGCTTGCGGTATTCCGAAGTGTCCACGGTGATCACATCATAGCCCAGCGACCGGACGGCTTCCAGCACCGCCGGGTAGCCTTCCGGCACGATCACCGTGTCGTTGACCCAAATGCAGTTGGCCGCATAGGCTTCCTCTTCCGGGATCACGATCTTTCGATAGTCCCGGAAGTCTGCTTTGTCGATAAACTCGCCGGAGACTAACAGATTGTTGTTTTCCAGATAATTAACGCCCGTCTTGAGATGCAGCACGTGCTCCAACGCTACTTCCGAGCAGGTGTAGCCGTATCGGGCCAGGGTCTGCGCAAACTGCCGGATGCCCTCCTCATTGGTGCGTTCGGACCTTCCCACGAAGAAATGATCGCCGCACATCATCACATCGCCGCCTTCCAGCGTACCGGGCGATGTGATATGTTCAATCCGCTCCTCCGGGTAGAAGAGGCGGATGGTTTTTTCAAGGGAAACTGTCTCCCCGTTCCGGGACGCCGCGCCGGGGTTGGTGATGATGGCGCACCGCTCGGTCAGCACCGCCGGATCTTCTACGAAACACGAGTCCGGAAATGCTTCATCGGCCGGAAGCACCGTCACCCGGACGCCGCATTGCGCCAGGGCTTTGATATAGCTGTCGTGCTGTTTCAGCGCCAGCTCATAATCCGGCCGGCCGGGATACAGCCCCGACGTGATGCCTTCCACCAGCCGCCTGCACGGGCGGCGCACGATCACATTGTTAAACTTTTTCATACTCTGTCTCTGCAGCGCGCTGCATCTTTCCTATAATTTGTATTGCATAAAGTTGCCGTTTTTTACGAACCCGAAATCCGTATACAGCAACACGCCCATGTCGGACGCCGTGATCTGCACGGTTCCGCAGCCATATTTCCTCGCTTCTTCCACCACCCGGGAAAGAAGTTCCCTGGCAATGCCCCGTCGGCGGTAATTGGGGTCTGTGAACATGCTGGAGAGCAGCCCCATTTTCCCGCTGGGGCATCCGAAATACGGGGGCTTTTCCACAAACGACATGCCGCTGGTGCCGACGATCTGCCCGCCGTCCATCGCCAGCCAGGAAACAAACGTCCCGCCCGCCATGTGCCGCTCATAATAATCCCGCAGCGCCGGCGCCAGATCAATATCCTCCGTTGCGCCTTCCTCCCGCAGCTGGCGAATCCGCATTTGAATGAATGTATCCAGTTCTTTGTCGGTCAGTTTCCGGTAAGTGATCATTTGGTTGCCTCGTTTTGTGCTGGTTGGCAGTGGCTGCCCGTCGGAACTATTCGCAAATTTGTTTTTCCGGCCAAACAAGAATAGTTGATTGTCGCGATTTTCATTTTCTGGTGAAATAAGAATAGTTGGTTGTCGCGATTTTCATTTTTCGGCCAAACAAGAATAGTGCACTATTCTTATTTCGGTCGTTTCGCCGATTTACGAATAGTTTTTCCATGAAAACTATTCTTTATTCTATCGTTTCTCCCAAAAAAGAATAAACGACTATTCTTGTTTGGCCGATTTTTTAAAATCACGAAAAATCACTCAGCGATCCTTCATAATCGCGAAAAACCATCCCTCATCACGCCTTATTAAACTTCTCCTTCGGCTGTTTGCAGCGCGGGCACTTCCAGTCACCTGGCAGATCCTCGAAGGCCACGCCGTCGTGCTCCGCGGGATCGTAGACATAGCCGCAGACGGAGCAGACGTATTTGCCGGTGCCCGAAGCCGCTGCGAAATCCACTTCTGCCAGAACGGTTTCCACCGGATGCTCCAGATCCATTACCCTTGCTGCCTCCAGGCTTTCATAGCCCTGCGGGGTGTGGGTGCCGCAATAGACCGTCGGATGTTCCGCAATAAAGGCGCGCACCCGGTCGAGGGTCTCGCGGGCCGCCGCCGGATCTTCAAATACTACGGAGAGCTTATTGGCGTAAAGCGCTTCGTCCACATAGGTGATGTCGCCGTGGATCATGTAGAACAGGCCGTCCTTCTCCACGATGATGATGCTGTTTCCGTTGGTGTGGCCTTTGGCCTTGATGTAGTAGATACCGTCGCGGATCTTCTGGCTCTCCGGGAAATTGTAATATGCGCCGTCGGTAAACTCCACCGGCACGATATTGGAAAGGCCCTTCAGCTCATCTGCCCCCGCTTCCTCCGCGTTCACGTAGATCTTCGCGTTCGGGAAGGATTTCAGCTCGCCGGAATGGTCAGCGTGCTTGTGGGTCAGAAGGATAGCGGTGACCTGCTCCGGCTTGTAGCCCAGCGCCACAAATGCTTCCATGTAAGTCGCGATATCCTTGCCGGTGTACAGAAGGCTCTTTTCATCCGGCACCTCTTCCGGCGTGCCGGCGGGAAGGCCCGTGTCCACCAGGATCACCTCATCGCCGGTATCGATCAGATAGTTCTGCAGGCTGCCGCGGTAGCGCACATTGAGGTCGTACGCTTCCATGCCTTCTTCGCCGCCCATGACCATCGGCTGCGTATAAAATCCGTCTTTTCTGAAAATGATTGCTTTGATTTCCATGCTGTGTTTCTCCATATCTATTATCTGCAAAGTTCTGCTCCCATTTCAAATGCTTTCCGGCATTCCTCCGGAAAGACCGTCTCATGGCGTTTCTGTTTCTCTTCCGCATTGAACAACGACCACGGCCAGTCGGTCTTGCTGTAATCTTTCAGCTGCAGGGTGTTGCCGCTGATGAGTACCTCCGTCGGCCCCACGAACCGGCTGAGGGTCTGCTGGTAATTGCGCACCATATCCAGATACATGGTGTCCGGCGCGCCGCTGGTCATGATGAAGAGCACCGGGATCGGATGCTCGTTGCAGCAGGGCGTTTCCACATTGTAGGTCAGGTTCTGGAAGATCAGCCGCTCATACAGCGCCCGGAAGGACGCCGTCAGTTCGGACAGATAGTTGGGCGATCCGATGATCAGGCCGTCCGCCTCCCGGATCGCATCCAGCACCGGTGTCAGGGCGTCTTTGCAAATGCAGCGGCCCTTGAATTTTTCCTTCTTGCATCCGAAGCAGGAGATGCAGCCGGTGTACCGTTCCAACCGGAACAGGTCGAACCGCACAACTTCAGCCCCGGCAGATTCCGCTCCTTTTGCCGCCTCTGTCAGCAATGTATCTGTATTCCAACCCTTGCGCGGGCCGGCATTTACGACAACGATCTTTTTGCCCATAATACCCTCCTTATCCGGCCTTCATTTCCTATACAACGAAATTATATAATGCCGCTTTGCTCCTGTCCATAAGCTGCAAAATGGTTCTTGTCACCCGGTAGTGCATAAAGTAAGATAAATTTAACAGTTGCTTACCGGAAAGTGAGGGGTTGCAATATGGAAAACAGAAAGAAGCGGAAAATGTATCGATGGACAGTATGGTTTCTGTCCGTCTTTTTGATTCCGGCGCTATGCACCTTCCCTGCCCTGGCAGACGAAGAGTGCCCGGAGGGAGAACATGACTGGGTGCTGGATAACTATGACGCGCCCACCTGCTACGACAACGGCCTGGCAGGATATTACTGTTCCAAATGCGGCGACTGGAAGCGGGAATTAATTCCGGCTACCGGTCATTCCTGGTCAGAATGGACGCAGCTTGTGCTGTACAATAATGATGGCACGGTAAAACAGGGAGACTGTACGAAAGGATTATCCCAGTACCGTACCTGCACCGTTTGCGGAGCAACAGACTACCGGATCAAAGAACCCTGGGAGCACAACTTCGATTCCTGGGTAACGGTCCGGACCGGTACCTGTCAGCAGGAAGGTCTCCAGCGAAGGACCTGCAAAGACTGCGGGATCGTGGAGGAACGTACTACCGGCTATGGAGATCACCAATATGGAAGCTGGGTGGAAACAAAACCGGCCACCTGTACCGAACAGGGAACCTACTATTATGAATGCCAGCTCTGCGGAGAGCGGGTTTACTATTATGAGGATCTGATTCCCCACACCTTCGGCGAATGGACCATCAAAAAAGAAGCGACCGATTTCACCACCGGAACCTGGAAGCGAAGCTGCACGGTCTGCGGGTTTGAGGAAGACTCCGCCTTCTATCCGGATGGGACCGTATTTTACGGTGACTACAATGACATTGTCTATGAACTGCAGGAAGCCCTGAACAGAGGCGGCTATGACTGCGGGGAAGCAGACGGATCCTTCGGCGACAATACCTGGAGAGCTGTAACAGACTTCGAGAGAGACCATAACATTGCCGAGGACGGCATCGGCTGGCCCGGGATCCGCAGGATCCTGGCAGAGGAAGCACAGAATAGACGGCCTGAGATCATGCCGGACGCTTCCAACACGCCGGAAGAGCCCTCCAATAACAACACTAATGCAAATAACACCAACGTCGCAGCCCTGATTTGCTCGGTAAAAGAGCATAAAGCATATGCTCCGGAAGGCAGAGACTGTTATTATTTGAATGAACCTGTTGTCATCTGGGTAAATGTCAAGAACACTACATCCACCAATATGACGGATGTGTATTGCTTTGACGACGACACCGGTAACAAACTGATCTATGATCCTCACATTTACCCGGACTATAAGGCAGGTCAGGAATGGTATAAGGAGACGTTATACTACGAAAGTGAAACATCTTTCATGCATTTTCACCAGGTCACGCCGGAAGATGCAGACGCCGGAAAATATGTCTTCCGGGTCTATGCCGTCGCTACGGATGCCTCCGGCAGTGAGATCCGAACCGAAATTGCGGAACTGGAAGTAAAAACCGATAACGGCTATAACAGGCCCGGACGGCAGATGAAAGAGCCCTCGGAAGAGCCGACCATTGAGCTAAGGGAAAGCACCCAGGCGGGACATTGGATGGAAGATCCGACAGACAGTTACGGCTATTATTATTATTCACCGGAAGATATCGTTCGCTATAAGATCCTTGTAAAAAACGAAACGGAAGATCCGATCTATCATATCGTGATCGGATATAACTTAACGCCCATCAATATAAACCCTGTAAAAATACCGGGGCAGAAGGAAGACTTGCCTTTCGAGCTCGATGAGGGAGATGCAAATATCCGGCTCGATGTTATGGAAGCGGGCGAGATCAGGGCATTTTATCTCTGGTGCGCGGTGGAGCCGGTAAATGGAGAGAAAGACACCATGAAGCATGAAGCCCGGATGACCTATACCGGTCAGGACGGAATAATAAGGACGATCGAGTCCGAACCGTGTGAGGTAAATACCGGGATCGATCCCCTGTCAGGATCAGAGGAATAAGAGGAGGGATAGCAATGAAGATTCTGAAAAACAGTATGTCCATACTTCTGTGTGCCGCTCTGCTCCTGAGTCTCTTCCCGGCATCTGTGGGCAATGCCTCGGAAGAGATCCGTTCCATGACGAAAAATACCGTAGAAGTCACCGTAAAGGCGGTGGATAAAGAGACCGGAACCGACGTTGTCGTTGAAGATGCTCTTGTCACACTCACGAAAGGGAATGCCATTCTCGCCTCTGCCTCAACCGATGCAAGCGGCGTGGCACGCTTTTCCCTGGAAGGGCTGGCGGAGGATGATCTGCGAAATGCCACCGTTCAAGCCTGCAAAACTATAACCCGGGAAAAGGGGATCTCCACATCGGACAGAGATGATCTGTTCCAGCACTTTTCAGAAGACGGCAGTGATTATTACCGTTATGAATACCAGCTTCATTCTGAGACGATCGATGCCGACGGAAACTGGCTGGGCAAAGAGCTCCCCCTTTCCACCGGTAACCGGGCGGATATCGTATTTGTGATCGACGGCACCGGATCCATGGAAGACAACCTGGAGCCTCTTAAAGAGGAGCTGAAATATTTCCTGCAGTATTTGAATAATGAAAACCTGGATCTTCGCTTCAGCGTGATCGAATTTCGGGATTATAATTACGGAGAGCTGCCGGTTCTTCGTGAGAAAGACGGCTCCCACTGGTTTCAGGATACGGATACTGTCATGGAGATCATCAACGGGATTGAAGCGGACGGAGGAGGGGACACGCCCTTTGAAAGCCTGCTTGATACCATCCACTGGCCCCTCGTGAGCGATGAAATGGACTATCGGAATGATTCTTTCCGTTTTGCGTTCCTTATTACAGATGCCGATACAAGTGCCGATGTAAGCGACGGATCTTTCTACCTTGAGCCGGAGAAGGATCTGGCGGAACAAAACATCATCACCTCGGTGATCGCGGAGGAACAACTTAAGGAGGAGATTCTTTATAGAAATCTCTGCGAAAAGACCGGCGGCGCATTCATGGGGATCACATGGCCCGGAATCTACTGGAATATGTATGATGTTGTCATGAGCCATATGCAGGCAGAGGCCATCGAAATGGAGTTGATGCTTTCCGAGCCCCGGATGATCTACAACCTTTCTCTGTGCTATCTGGCGGATGATGAAGCATCCCGATCAGAGGAATACCTGGACGCAATTATAAATATGCTGCGTCCGTATTCCCTGAATATAGCCCGGACAACCGACGGCCATGTATATCTGGGTAAAGTCATGATATTTTCCACGGATTCCCTGATGGATTTCTTTGACACGACGAACATCGCCAGTATGGCAGATATACGGATGGAATCCACAAAAGACGACTCGTACTCGATTCATTCCAACGCCAATCCCAATGGATTTTATAACGGACAAGCGCTTAAAATCTCTAAAACCTTTTTTCATGATTTAGATACCATCGACGATCTGGCAGATCTACGGGAATTTACGAGGATCCAGATCGGCGGAAAATCTTATGCAAGCGACGGGAAAAGCTTTTTTGACTACCCTGAATTGATAGCTGCAACCCTGGCGCACGAATCCGGTCACTATATATTTGGTTTTCGTGACGAATACTATGACCAGACAAAGACAGACTGGCGTGAAACTGAAGAACCCGTTAAGCCGTACTCTGAATATGGTCTGATGGATTTTGCTAAGGATGATATCGAAATGTCCAAGGAATTCCTTGATTACCGCTACGGAACTGGTGATACTACGACTTACCATCATCAGATCTACGGCGAATCATGTGAAGATGTACTGGCCGAACTTCTGGAGAAGGGCAGCACCGATCTGGATTCTTCGCAAACATTCCTGAAACTCGATAAACTGTTTGAAAGTCCCTACAAAGCAACCTATACAAAGGCTATAGAAGCCGGCGCGGACCGGAGGGCTGACTATCCTGATGCGGTCCTTGGCGACGACAGCTTTATCTTTCTGGACGACCAGACTGACGGCGCGGAAAACAACCCCGGGGAGGAAGGATTTCCGGATGGTCCGGACTTTTTTGACGAATCCTCAGAGGATAACTTCGCCCTGTACATGCGAAAACCGGGAGATGCCGATCTTACCAGGATTGATCTGGCAGCAAATGAAGATGGCGTGATCACTGCAGAGCTTCCCGTGGAAGAAGGCGAAATGGCAGAGGTGCTGATCGCAACCAGGACTGGCGGCGATGTAAATTATGAAACGTATTTCGTAAACTGCACGGAACCGACCTCCGGGTATCTGTATTCCTCCCCGGACAACAAAGTCATCGCCTACGCAACTTCGGAGGAGGAAGCCTCCTACACGTTCATTGCGCAGAATACGACCTATGAAAACGGGGATTACGCCTCCCTGAACCAGGCGCTGATGCTTTATACCGACGGCCCGCAGATCACCGGCGGTGAGGTCTACTCCGTCGCCGGCTGCACGGAAGATGTGGATTACACCTCCATCAGCTGGTTTAAATACGATGGAAATACCTGGACCGCTCTTCCGACTGACTGGGAAATGGAAGAAAATTACAATATCGGCGCCCGGGCAGATCTGGACGGCGCAGGCCTTTATGTTCTGATGGGCAAAAAAGCCGCCAATGGAGATGCCGAAACGCCGTCCTTCCTGATCTACGAGCCATCCGAAACCAGGGACGCGGTCGTTACGATGTCCTTTGACGATTTCAACGAAAACTCTAAATACTATTATGTATACTACACCGATGTCACAGACGAAGAGGCAGGGGAAGACGAGGGATCTGACGAGTATGCGTATCTGGAAAATGCTTACATGAGAGTGTATCCCCAAGAAATCTGCGAGCACCTCTCTGACACGGAAAGAGCCTTCACACTGGATCTTCCCGAGCGCGGGCATTTATACCAGGTCTCCGTTATATCGGTATTGGAAGACGGAAGCAGGTCCGCTGTGAGTTCCTCCCTGGTAAGAGCCGGGGAAGCAGACCGGGACGGCGACGGCAT
>JAFWOB010000017.1 GCA_017510065.1 Parasporobacterium sp. | reverse complement strand
CTGTCAGCCGGCTTGCTGCTCTGTCCGCAGCCGGTCAGGATGACTGCCAGCAGGGAGCAGGCAAGAAGTAAACAGAATACTTTTTTCATTGTTTCTTTCCTTTCCATTTATTGATTCGGTTTCTTTTTATTCTGGTCGGTCAGGTTGCTGATCAGCAGAAGCGCCAGGATCACAAAGAAAATGATCGTGGCCAGCGCATACATCTTCGGCGTGACCGTTTTTTTCGTCATATTGTAGATCCGGACCGGCAGGGTCTGGAATCCTGCCCCGGAAGTAAAGTAACTGATCACAAAGTCATCCAGACTGAGGGTAAACGCCATGATCGCGCCGGTCACAATACCCGGACGGATCTCTGGAAGCACCACTTTGAAAAATGCCCGCAGCGGAGGACATCCCAAATCCTGCGCCGCCTCCGGAAGGCTTGGATCCATCTGTCTGAGCCTCGGCAGCACCTGCAGTATCACATAAGGCAGGCAGAAGGTTACGTGGGCGATCAGCATCGTCCAGAAGCTTAAGGAGTTGGCCAGCCCGAACAGTCTTCCCACAAAAACGAACATGAGCATCAGGGAAATACCGGTGATGATATCCGGATTGGTCATCGGGATATCCGTAGCGGTACTGAGGGCCGTGCGAAGCCATTTGCTGCGCAGTTTCTGGATCCCGACAGCTGCAGCGGTTCCCATGACCGTAGAGATCACCATGGCGCTGACCGCCAGCAAAAGGGTGTTCCGGACGCTCTCCAGGGTGGCTTCATCGTGGAGAAGCTCCCGGTACCATTTGATCGAAAAGCCGCCGAACACGCTGAGGCTCTTCGATTCATTGAAGGAAAAGACCAGCAGTATGGCGATCGGTGCAAACAGGAAAATAAAAACGAGCGCGGTATAGATCCTGGAAGTGGTTTTCAAAACGAATCACCTCCTCCGTATACCCGTTTGTTGGTATATTTCTTCATCAGTGCCATGACCACCAGAAGGATCACCATCAGGATAAATGCCATGGCTGCCGCAAAATGCAGGTTGTTGGCCACATACTGCCCCTCGATGGCATCACCGATCAGGAAGAATTTTCCGTTGCCCAGTTTCTGGGAGATATAGAAAGTACTCACGGAAGGGATCAGGACCATCGTAACCCCGCTTAAAACGCCGGGAAGCGACAGCGGAAGGATCACTCTCTTAAGGACTCCCATACCATTGCAGCCCAGGTCCCTGGCCGCTTCCAGGAGCTTCACGTCCATCTTGGCCATCACGGAATAGATGGGAAGCACCATATAAGGAAGATAATCATAGACCATGCCGATCACGACGGCGCTCTCCGTTCCGATGATGTGCAGTTTTCCGATCCCGATAGCCGTAAGGACGGAATTCAGGATGCCTGTATCCTGCAGGATGGTCATCCAGGCATAGGTCCTGATCAGGAAGTTCATCCACATGGGGATCATGATCAGCGTCATCATGACTTTCTGCCGGCGTTCAGAGGATCTTGCCATAAAATACGCCAGCGGATATCCCAGCAGGAAACAGATGACCGTACTGATCACCGCCAGCTTAAGGCTCCGCCAGAAGATCAGGAGATAGGTATACACCTGCTTTCCCTCCACCTCGCTGGTGGCCGTAAAGAAACGCAGGATATTGTCAAAGGTAAAGGCAAAGGAATTGTCGGTAAAGGCGTAATACGCCACAAAACACAGCGGCACCAGGATAAACAGCAGTGCCCACAGAGAATAGGGAGCCAGAACGACTCTTCTCATCTTACCTGATCCGGTCATTCATAGTCCTCGCTTTCTTCTCCCGGATCGCTCAGTTCATCCAGTTCATTGGAGAAGGAGGAATAATCCCCGTAAAGACCGGAGTATTCACTCTTCTTCATGATATGGATCGCGTCGGGCTCGATATAAAGGCCGATGTATTCTCCCTCTCCCACGTAGTCCGTGGTCTGGATCATCCATTTGAATCCGCCGATGTCCACGATTACCTCGTAATGGACGCCCATGAAGGTCACGGAAGTTACGACGCCCCGGAGCATGCCTTTCTCCTGCGCTACGATATCCACATCCTCCGGACGGACTACCACGTCCACCGGTTCCTGCGGTGCGAAGCCTTTATCCACACACTGGAAGGTGGTGCCGGAAAAGCGTACCATCAGATCCTTCAGCATGGTGCCGTCCAGGATATTGCTCTCCCCGATGAAGTCCGCCACGAAGGCATTTTTCGGCTCATTGTAGATATCCTGGGGAGTTCCGATCTGCTGGATCCGGCCCTGGCTCATGACCACGATGGTATCCGACATGGTAAGGGCTTCTTCCTGGTCATGGGTGACAAAGATAAAGGTGATCCCGGTGGCTTTCTGGATCTTCTTCAGCTCCTGCTGCATATCCTTGCGAAGCTTCAGATCCAGGGCTCCCAAGGGCTCATCCAGAAGAAGGACCTTGGGCTGTCCGATCAATGCTCTGGCGATAGCGACACGCTGCTGCTGTCCGCCGGACAAACTGGTGACGCGCCGGTGATCGAAACCGTTCAGCATGACCATGGAAAGCATCTCATGGACTTTTTCCTCGATGGTCTTTTTCGGGACTCTGCGTTCTCTTAAGGGAAAAGCGATGTTTTCAAAGACATTCAGATGGGGGAACATCGCGTACTTCTGAAAGACGGTGTTGACGTTGCGTTTGTGGGGAGGCATATCGTTGATCCGCTCTCCC
Organism: Parasporobacterium sp.; assembly: GCA_017510065.1. Lineage (GTDB taxonomy): Bacteria > Bacillota > Clostridia > Lachnospirales > Lachnospiraceae > RGIG5612. Next base: position 6,375 of record JAFWOB010000017.1, on the reverse strand, counting down.
ATGAAGATCACATCTCCCTGATCGGGATGTTCAAAGCCGCCGATGATCCTGAGAGTCGTGGTCTTGCCGCATCCGGAGGGCCCAAGAAGAGTCAGGAACTCATTGTCATAGATATCAAGGTTGATATTGTCCAGTACGGTCTCCCCGTCAAACGATTTGCTGATGTTTTTCAGCTCAACGATCTTTTTCATTAGCGTTCCCCCGAACCGTTCCGACTGCAAAAAAACAGGTGATCTGCCTTCCTGGCACATCACCTGTGGTTCCTACTGGTTCCTGTCTGCCTCTTCGGATAACGTATCCGTACGAAGCCGGGATTCAAGTGTCTTGAAAGCAAAATCACTTTTCCTACACTTATTGACCATTTCACAAGTTATATGCCCTGCGAAGGCACCGGTTATAAAGTAACCAACTTATAAAACTGAGCTTTTAACTCAATCAATAAGGCAACGAAAGTTGCCGACCACATCAAAGTGGTGCATTTCGGCATTTGACCCGGCTGTCCGTATGGCCTTTACTCTTTCCCGAAGGATCGAGGGTCAAAGTATCTTGCATTTAAAGACACTTATAAGTCCGTTAACTGTACAATAAATACTCTGCGGTGTCAAGGATGAAATGCCCTGAAACCGGGTTATTCCTTAATAAATACCTCATCGCCTTCCGCAAATGTATTGCCCGACAGCTGCAGTTCCTCCGACTCCTTGATGTAAACGGCATTTTCCGAATTACCTTCAAAGGAACAGCCGTACAGGATCCCGCTGCTCTGCGCCAGCGCCAGCGCTCCCACAAAATTGTCTTCAAAGGCGCAGCCGCTGATAATCGCCCGGGAATCTGTGAACCGAAGTCCGCAGGATGTATTCTCCCGGATCGTGCAGTCCGTCACGGCAAAGGGTTCATGCTGGATATACAGTCCCAGTTCGTTTCCCCCGATCTCGCAGTTCATGACATGATTGTGTAATCCTCCGGCGGAAAAATACCCGGTCCCGTTATCAAGGATCTCGCAGTCTGCTGTAATGCAGTTTCTGCCCCAGGAATAAAAGACGCCCTGTCCGCACTCATTGGTCCGGCACCCTGTGACGATGCAGCAGTCCGCATCCCGGATATCGATGCCATGGGCTCCTTTATTCGCTGTGATGTTGCCAAGCAGGCAATCCTGTGATTTGCAGACATAGATGCCGAACACCCCGCAGGAATCTGCAGTGCTGTTCAGCACCCGGATATTGTCGCTGTAAGCGATCTGCATGCCGATGCTGGTCTCAGACACATCCAGATCCTCAAAGGTCATATTACTGCAGTTCACTGCAATGAGCTGACCGCAGGACTCCGAGAAGGTCGAATCTTTCTGCCCGATCAGATAAACGAGAGGTTTTTCATTGACCTGACATTCCCTGATCACATGGGAGTCAAAAAAACCGATGTCTTCTCCGACTTCAAATAACGCGGTGAGCACGGCAACGTCATTTTTCCCGGGGATCACTTCCGGTCCTGCCAGCGCGATCCCACAGTCCGTGAACCGGCATCCGTCCAGAGTCATATGCTTTGCTCCGCCTGCCCACATACCGCAGGAGGTCTCTCTCCATTTTTCATCCGACAGGGAGATACAGCAGTCCCGGATGACCGCGTCATCTGCCAGGACATAGAGACCGTAGCGGATGAAATCGATCTCCAGTTGTTCCAGAACGATGCCCTCCTTCAGAAGTTTCATCGTCACATCCAGCGAAGGACAGCTGATCGCTGTCCGCTCTCCTTCTGCACTGTGGATATAAAGGGATTTGTCGATCAGGATCGGAAACTCTTCCAGGGAATCGTCATAGATTCCCTGGGACAGAAGGATCTCATCGCCGTCTTGTGCCGCGCGCACGGCCTCTGTCAGTGAACGGTACTCCCCGTCTTCTCCGACGTTCAAGGTTGCTGCAGATACCGGAACGGCCCCGGAAAGAACCGCCATGATCATGAATAGGAATATTTTTTTCATATGACATCATAAAAATCCTGCAGAGTTTACATTTTAAGGAGAAACTCTGCAGGATCAGAACTTTTACGGTTATTTATTCAACAAAAGTAATTCTTCCCCACTCGCTCGGGTTCGTCTTCATGTTCAACGTACCGGTCCATGCGATCTGCGGGATAAATTCGGTTCCCGGACACGGATAGGAAATATCGGTAACCAGGACGTCGAAATTCACGGTATCGCCTGCCTGCGGTGTGTAGACATCAATCTTGTTGTTGCTGAAGCATTCCCACGGGATACGGCATTCATAGGTAAATCCGGTCGCGGTCTGCTCCGCTGCGCACTCATACCCTTCAAATACATTTTCTCCGCCATCCATGCCCTGAGAGATGTAGCGCATGCGGTTATCCTTCGGAACCATGCTCCTGTCAACTGCGGTATCCCAGTATTCTCCGTCCATGATCAGATAGAACATGAAATCATTGGTAGCGTATTCCGTACGGGCAGGATCATCATCCGGATTGGTGGACAGGAAGACCTCGATATTATCTTCGCCGTCCAGCGGAAGCATTTCGATGGCGCCGAAGGGAGAATCCTCTGTGATGTCCGCAGCCAGATAGAAGTATTCTTCATCCCATCCCACATAAAAAACAGCGCTCAGATCATCCGGACCGTTCCAGAATACAAGATCCCTTACAACCTGAGTTGGATCGCTCAGGATCAGCGGAGAATCCGTATTCCACTCATCCAGTTTGCCGTCCGGTTCAAATGCAGTCATCTTATGTCCTTCTGCCAGCGGCTGCTCTGCTGCTTCTCCTGCAAATGCAGTAGCTGTCATAGCAAACAAAGTGCATAGCGACACGATTACAGCGATCATTCTCTTCATATGTTCTTTCCTCCTGTACCACGTATCTTTGCTGTCATTTTTTCTTACAGCTCTTATTATTTTCAACGCTATCATTCTATACGGAACATCGCAAACAGAAAATGTAAATTACAGCACAAACTGTTGTAAAATCCGCAACTCGTAAAGCACTCATCTCTCCGCATGTTTCAGCTTCCATCCTGCTCCTGATTGGGCCAGTTGAAAACAGAAATGGCGGTTTTACAACATTTTTATTTCAGACTGGCCCATTTTCTGCGAAACTTTGGGCCAGTCGCTGAGAAAAACATTGATTATTCAACATTCTTCATAATGACTGGCCCAAACTCATTCTTGCTTATTCAAAGATCTTACAAGTGATCAATGATCTTGCAGACGATCATTCTCCGACTGTCAGGGTTGCAACCTGATCGCCTACCATGATCTCATGCTCACCGGCTTCATCAACAGTCAGATCGATCTGGACAACTCTCCAGGAACCGCCGCAGCAGGTGTAGATCTTCTGTGCAGCCAGTTCGCCATCCACATAAGCATCTACTGTGGTGATGCCGTCTGCTCCATTATTGCGGAGAAGTACATAAGCGGTAAACGGAACACCTGCCTCAGCCTTGTTGATGGTCTGTGCAGAAGTCCTCTCGCTGGTGCTGCCGCCGCTTTCCACGGTCTCGGTAACCACTTCTGTGGACATCGGGAGGATCAGGCAGCTGTACTTGAACTCCGGCTGCTGGCCGTAGCTCATGCCGTAGAATGCCTGGATCAGCGGATCGCCCCAGTTGTTCGGGGATGCATGGTTCTCATCATCTTCCATGACAGCCTGGACCATCAGACGTACATACGGGGATGCACCCTGATCGCCTGCCAGGTCTTTCCACTGCTGATCATCTTCCACTGCATTACGTGCAAGCTCTTTAACCATCACGCCGCCTGGCTCTCTCTCGCCGAAGAGCAGGTCTGCATAGACCCACGGCAGTGTAGAAGTAATGAATCCTGCTTCTGTCTGTCCATGGTCAGCATTCTGGCTGTATCTCAGATACATTACTGCCTGGGCGCTCTCAATGGCATACTGAGTCGGCTGGGTCTGGTTCAGCGTCAGCACCGCCGGTTTTTCATAATCCGCAGCATCATCCAGGAACAGTTCGCATGCATCGTCGATAGCACCGAAATCACCGATCATAACATCTGCTTCTTCCGGATCATCCACAATCTCTGCATATTCGCCGATGTACTTGGTGTATCCGTTCAGACGGTCTTTGTTGCTTGCTTCCAGATAAACTTTGATGCCTTTTTCCAATGGAAGAAGATTGTCATCGTTCTTGATCAGGATTGCTGATTCTGCCTGCAGTCTTTCAGACAGTTCCACTTCATAAGGATTACGCGCGTCACGAAGAGCTTCATTGCTGTCGATCGCCCATCTCTGCTCTGCCCACTCCGGACTTGCAGTCAGTTCGATAGCTGCGTCAACGTCACAGTACGGATTCTCGAATAAGCCTTTTTTGAATTTGAAGCGAAGCACTCTGGTGGCTGCGCCGTCCGCATTTTCTTTCTTGATGGTTCCGTCTGTCATGCCGTTGATCATGATCTGCGGCCAGAGGCTTGAAGGAGCATCTTCATAATTGGTTCCTTCTTCCATTCTGCCGCCGCCGAATACGTCAGTGCCAAGTTCCAGAGCTCTGTCGTAAAGCTGCTCTGCATTCCAGGTAGAAAGGTCATCGCCTTCTACAGTAATACCGGTCATTCTTCCCGGATTGTTGGGGCCGCCGCCCAGTGCCCACCAGTCAGTCACGACAACGCCGTCAAAGCCGAGTTCATTTCTTAAATATCCCATGGTTACGGAATCCCATTTCACGTCGGTGGTATTGGTGATACCGGTACCGCCGCAGTTGGTCATGACCCATTCGGAACCGCCGGACAGAGCGGCTTTCCAGCCTACCATCCAGTTATCGAAGTTCTGTGCTACCGAACGGGCATTTCCAAAGGAGGAATCGCCGCCGCGACCGATCCAGTGCTTGGTACAGGATGCAAATCCTGCATCTTCCAGACCCTGGATCTCTGCATGAACTACTTCTGCGATCAGTTCCGGATTCTCTCCGTACTGAGCGCCGATCTCATTTGCGTAAGGCTCAAAGGTAACGTGGATACCGACTGCTCTCATAGCCTGGCCGTAAAAGTAGGCCAGATCATATGCCAGCTGCGGATCATCTGCAGATCCGAATGCCTCATGTGCCTTGTCCACATAACCGCCCCATGCATTGTACTCACGGTCGGAAGTGAAGGTCCAGGGGATTCCAAGACGCATTCCTTCTGCATGTGCCTGCAGGTTGTTCGTGGTGTTGGTTACGATCTCCGGTGAGCCGTTCTCATTGAAGAGGAAGCAGGATACATTCCACTTCTCCTGGAAATCGCACAGATCTGTGGAGGAAGGCTGACAGCAGAACAAAAGGCCTGCTTCTTCCTCGATCGTCAATTGTGAAATAAGGTCCGCTACACGGGTATCAATATCATTTCTCCAGTCTTCGTATACATCCAGTTCGCCGTTCTTGTTCATATCCTTGAACTTCAGTCCGTCCACTTCCAGGATTGGAGTCACGCCCTCAATGTATCCGAGTTCTACCTGCTCCCCATCTGCAGGGATCACTACATAATCCAGTCTTGCCTGAAGACGTTCCCGCTCTGCAGCAGCTTTTGCTTCTGCTTCCGGATCTACTTCGCTTTCGCCGGAGCCGGATGGCTCTTCCTCTGCGGCATCTCCGCCGGACTCGCCTTCTTCAGCAGGCGCTGCTTCTTCTTCAGCCTCGCCTTCCGATGCGGCATCTTTCGGAGATTCGCCTTCCGGAGACTCGCCTTCCGGAGATTCGGCATCTGCGGATTCCCCTTCCGGAGACCCGGCTTCGGTAATGGCAGCTTCTTCTGTTGCTGCTTCAAATGCAATAGCTGCAGATGCGCAGATCAGAGAAAGTGCCAGAACAAGTGCCAGTAAAATCGTTAATTTCTTTTTCATGTCTTTTTCCCTTTCTTAAGTTATTTTTGGAAAATACTTCTCCATGCTTGATTATATTTTTATGACGTTCCCGGGTCGATGTAATATCGGACACAGAGGCTTGTAATTTCCTGCACTTCCCGGCGGAACAGGTTCCGCGATTCTGTGTTTCTGCCAGAACAAGAATCGTGCTTTATCCTTTTTTTCAGGCGAATTGGCCAAACAAGAATAACGGGCTATTCTTGATTGGCCAATATAATGAAATCGCGGAAGCAAACTATTCTTATTTGAAGGAAATGTTCATTTTCAGGCTTAAGAATGCCGGATATCTGCGGTATCCTCCTCTGCGGCATACTCCGGATACTGTTCAAACCATCTGGCCGCACATTCCTCATAACTCGCATAATCGTCGTCTCCCCGCCGGTCGGGGATGTCATACAGAGAAAGGATATCCGAGGCCAGCTTCCTGCTGAAATTGGCGCTCCCCTTGAGATTCAGATGCTGCCAGTCCGCAAAATCCGAAGAATACCGGAGCCCGAACCGAAGGTCCGGATGATTGTAATTGAT